>CBDUTX010000014.1:0-15553 GCA_965370235.1 uncultured Desulfuromonadaceae bacterium
CAAAAATGCAAGCCCCGACCCTCTAAGTTCTTTCGACATGACTTATCGGTTCACCGAGGAATCTCTCAGCCATTCCTACAAAGCTTGGAGGAATGTCGCTTAGATAGAATTTAGGATAATTTTCAGTACTTCCTGATGTAAGGAGATCTCTATCTTTTAAAATCCTCAAAACTTCCTCTGCTGTTTCCTGTGCAGAATCAACAAGTTCTACTCGATCTCCTACAACTATTTTGATTGTGTTTTTTAAAAGCGGATAATGTGTGCAGCCGAGAACAAGTGTGTCGATATCCTGTGCTGTCAGTGATGCAAGATACTGTCTGGCTGTTAAAACTGCAACTTCACTGTCTTCCCATCCCTCTTCTATTATAGGCACAAATAAACTACAAGCTTGTGAGAATACCCTAATATCGGGATTCAGTTTCTTCATTTCGAATGTATAAGCTGAACTGACAATTGTAGCAGTTGTTCCTATGACACCTATTTTTCCGCTTTTTGTTATCTTAACAGCCTCTTTTGCTCCAGGTTTTAAAACTCCAATTATTGGAATATTAAAAGACCTTTTAAGTTCTACTATTGCATTTGCAGAAACAGTATTACAGGCAGCTATAATTATCTTGACATCTTTTGAAAGTAAAAATTCAGTGTCCTGGATTGCAAATTTGATTATTGTCTCTCTGGACTTGGTTCCATAGGGAACACGTGCAGTATCTCCAAAATAAATTATTTTCTCAAAAGGAAGTATTCCCCTTAATGCTCTAACAACTGTCAAACCTCCAATACCGGAATCAAAAACACCTATAGGCTTGTCTTTTATGACCATCTCTTTCTCCTGATATCTCTCTCTATGTCTCTTTTTTTAATGTCCTGACGTTTATCGTATAGCTTCTTACCTTTTGCCAGACCAACTTCCACTTTAACTATATTTCTCTCGTTTATATATATAAGCAGAGGTACCGCAGTTAATCCATCCTGTTCAATTTTTTTTCTTAACTTGTAGATCTCTCTTCTGTGCATGAGTAATTTTCTTTTTCTCCTCGGATCAGGAGCATAATTTGAAGATTTATCGAAAACAGGAATTGTCACATCAACCAGAAAAACCTCATTCCCGATAACCTTGATATAACCTTCCTTAAGACTGCATCCATGATTTCTCAGAGATTTAACCTCTGCTCCTTCAAGTACTATACCTGCTTCTAAAGTGGAAAGTATGTGATAACTATATCTTGCTTTTCTATTCTTCGATATTATCTTTTTCATTTTCACATTTCTTATAGAGGATGATTTTTCTCCCGATTGTCCTGACCACTTCAGAAAAAGTCCTTGTAGATATCTCCTGAGCAGCTTCTTTTGTTGAAATAAGACATTGTTTTCCAATTGATATTTTAATAAGTTCTCTTGCTTTAAGAGCTTTTGAAATTTCATCAATAAAAATATCTGTAATACCAGCCCTGCCGGCTGTATAAATCGAATTGATTTTCATCGATTCTGAATAAAGTTTTCTGCGTAATTTGCTGTCCATAAAAATCTCCTGGTAATCACAGATGATTTTTAAGATATTTGTAATCTTCTGTTAACTCACCTCTGTGTGCTATTATCGAGTGTTTAATCTTATCAGATGTTTTTAATTCATCAAAAGAAACATTAAAATCAGTCTGAAGTATTTCAGGGAGCAACTTTAAAAGAACATGGCTGAAAGCTTCGGATGATTCAACAGGGAGTTCACTTGGCAGTATATCGACAGCGAGTATAACAGGACCATTTCCTTTATATCCATCTACTATTTTATCTGATGAGAAATCCCATACAAAAACAGGATTATCCGAAGAAGTAATTTTTTCTGTAAATTCAACTCCGCCGTTAATATCACAGCTGATATCACCAATAACTTTTAATTTTCTGTTCCCTGAAGAATAAAGATTCTTTATCATCTTTTTTGTTATATGCCTTGGATACCTCTCGTCCCAGTAAGTTCCATTTAATACAATTGATAATTTATCAAGATATTTTTCAAAAATTCCTCTGTATCTTTCAGGATGATCATAGTAATCATAAAGTTCAAATTGATAACCATCTTCAAGAGGTTCCACCATTTCATTTTCATGAAATATGACTTTGTAAATAAATTTGTTATTTTCTTTTGAAAAATCAAATGAAAGGAGATCTACAGCTGAAATCTCTTTAACAGGAAGTAAGGAAAATATTTCCTGAGCTCCAAGTGAAACATTTCCGTATCCGACAAATCCTGCAACAAACGGAGCTATGCTATCCGGGATTCCCCTCTCGAGGATTTCTCTCCAGCTTTAGATATAGCATTTTTAGCTTTCTCAAGATTACTGTATTCCCAGGCTCTTTTAATATTTTCAAAAGGACTGGTGATACCTTCTGATTTCAATCTTCTTCCAAGAGCCCAAAGACTATCAATAGCTCCAGCTAATCCTGCAAATCTGCCGAAGAATATCAATCTTATACCTTTCTCGTTTTTTATAAGTTCATAATCTATTAAAGTAATTTTTTTCTCAAGTATATCAAAAAGCATCTGCATATTGTATTCTTGAGCTTTTATAGTATGTGAGAAGAATATGTATATTTTATCTTTTATTAGATATTTCTCCTTAACTTCCTTTATTCCGACAATCACATCAGCATCGAGAAGATTATCAACTATAACCGCACCATTTTTAACATATTCCTCGTCTGAAAAAACACGAATGTCTGAAGATTGAACGAGAATTTCAAATTTTTTATCTATTAATTTTTTTACATCTTCAGGTACTATAGGAGCTCTTCTCTCCCACGGACCTTTATTTTCTCTTCTGATACCAATTTTACTTTTCATTAGAACTCCTTATAAACTTAGTACACTTTCTTTTTTTATCCATCCTTCATACCCATTGAATTTAATTTTCAACCAATTACTCCTTGTATCAATCAGCTTAACCGGGAATCCAGCTTCGACTACCTCAATGGATTCTGAACCAAATGCAGGTTGCTCTTGAATCTCAGTTCTTTCAATTATAAAGACTTCTTCAATTTTTTCAAGTCTTCGGATTTTAAAAAAATATAAAAGCGATGATGATGAAATAAGAAACATTACAATTGAAGAATAAATAATTTTTTTCTTTTTTCTCAACACCCCTATAAAAAACAAAGCAGAACCAAGTATTAAAAAGGAAAGATGAAACCAGATAAATAAATTTTTCATCGGAAGGAGATAAATTTCAATATTCTCAGGATTTAGCCTGTTAATTTTTTCAAATGCTCTTTTTTTTGATTCCCTGACATCACTGCTCCAGGGGTCCATTTTCCAGGTAAAATAAAAATATGCAGATGCTTTTATGAAATCCTCATTTTTGTAATGATCGACCCCTTCGTTGTAATAATATGATACAGTATCAGCTCTGCTGTCTCCGATTTGAACACTAACAGAAATTAACGGCAGAACACTTAAAAAAACAATCCCAAAAAAATTCATCAGAAAGGAAAAAGAGGGGAAAAATTTCCCCTCAGTCTTTTATAAATTCAATCCCTTGAGACAGTGGCAGTTCTTCTCCATAATTGATACTGACAGTTTGTCTTCTCATATATCCTTTCCATGAATCTGATCCTGATTCTCTTCCTCCTCCGGTATCCTTTTCCCCACCAAAAGCTCCACCGATCTCAGCTCCACTCGTAGATGTGTTAACATTTGCAATTCCGCAGTCACTTCCGGCAGCAGATAAGAACTTCTCAGAATACTTCAAATTATTAGTTATAATCGCAGAAGATAATCCTTGAGTGACATCATTATGATATTTTATAGCTTCATCAATATCTGATATTTTCATCAAAAAGAGAATCGGAACAAAGGTTTCTTCTTTTGTGATAGGGGCACCTTTTTCAATTTCAATAATAGTAGGTTCGACAAAATATCCATCTCTTTCAATTTTTGATCCGCCTATTAAAACTTTACCTCCCTGCTCTTTTGCCACCTCTATTGCATGAATGTAATCTTTTACAGCATTTTCATTTATAAGAGGTCCGCAGGTAGTTTCTTCATCAATAGGATCACCTATGACAGTCCATTTGTCATAAGCTTTTAAAAGCATGGATAAAAATTTATCGTATATTTTCTCATGAAGATAGATTCTTCTCGTCGTTGTACATCTCTGCCCTGCTGTTCCGACAGCACCGAAGAATATCGCTCTTCTTGCTATCTCAAGATCTGCATCTTCCATAACTATAGAAGCATTATTACCACCAAGTTCAAGAATTGTACGTCCCAATCTTCCGGCAACTTTCTGAGCAACTTTTCTTCCGGTTGGTATAGAGCCGGTAACACTTATCATCGGAAGTCTTCTGTCATCACACATCTTGTTTCCAACAACACTTCCCGATCCGACCATAAGTGCAATTATATCAGGATATCCTTCTTCTTTTATTATTTCAGATACGATATTATGTGTAGCAATAGCTGTAAGAGGGGTCTGTGAAGAAGGTTTCCACAGAACTGTATCTCCACATACAAGTGCAAGCATTGCATTCCATGCCCATACAGCTACAGGAAAGTTAAAAGCGGTCACCACACCGATAGGTCCCATAGGGATCCACTGTTCGTAGACTCTGTGATCTTTTCTTTCCGACTGGAGTGTCGGACCTGAAAGAGAACGAGACAAACCAACCGCATAATCAGCAATGTCAATCATCTCCTGTACTTCTCCCATCCCTTCCTGAATAACTTTTCCACTTTCCAAAGTCACAAGTTTACCGAGTATTTTTTTTTTCTCTCTCAACTTCAAACCAATTTTTCTGACAAGTTCACCTTTCACAGGAGCAGGGACCATTCTCCATTGATAAAATGCTTCCTGAAGAGAAATAACAGTATTTTCATAATCCTCTTCTTTTGCAATTGCAACTTTAGCTATTAGCTCACCGGTAGCAGGATTCAAGCTTTCTATTTGTTTTCTTCCATCAATACCAACCCACTCTCCTAATTTGTAGGAAACCCCGCTGTTTACTTCTTTAATCCCAAGTTCTCCTAAAAAGTCATTCATTTTTCCTCCCTGGTTGAAAGATTTTTAATCTAATTCTAACAGTTTAATTAAGTTGTTAAGTATATATAATCTCCATTAAATTAGCAATAATCAATTAATCATAAAATCAATACTGTTGTTTATCTTCAAAAGAAAAATAACCACCTCCCTGTTTTACATATAAATGTTTAAAAGATAATGTATATTCTCAGTTCAGCATAGTAAAAATGACAGATAAATTATAGAAATATACACGATGATTTTGCTTTTCACTTTTATATTTGTATTATAATATTGCTTCTATGAAAAAAGAGAGAATTAGTAAAATATTGTCTGATTTTCAATCCAGAAAATTGGTTGTCATCGGTGATATCATGCTTGATGAATACATCTGGGGTAATGTTGACAGGATTTCACCTGAAGCTCCGGTACCTATAGTCGATGTAATCAAGCAATCCTTTCACCTCGGGGGAGCAGGAAATGTTGCTCATAACATCAACTTCATGAATGCTGAAGTTATCCTGATAGGTGTAATCGGAGATGATCACCAGGGTACGGAAATCATCGATAAACTTGATCAAAATGGAATAGATTCTTCAGGTATATTCAAGGATAAAAACAGAAAAACAACACAGAAAACAAGGATAATTGCCCATTCCCAACATGTTGTCAGAGTAGACAGAGAAAAGAGAGCTCCTATTGACAACAATATCATTAATGCTATATTCAAATTTTTAAAAACCAAATTAACTGAAACAGATGCTGTTATCTTCGAGGATTACGACAAAGGTGTATTAAGTCCTCCAATTATTACAAAAATACTTAAATTAACAGAAGACCTCAATATACCTGTTTTTGTTGACCCAAAATTTAAAAACTTCTTTTCATACAAGAATGTCACGATATTCAAACCTAATTGTAGAGAACTTTCTTATGCTACGGGCATCTCAGGCACTTCGGAAAAAGAATTAACCAAAGCTGCTAAGAGTGTTCAGGATGAGATAGGCTGCAAATACCTTCTGCTGACCAGAGGTGAAAGCGGTATGCTATTATATAGAAAAGATGACAATGAACCTTTTATCATACCTACTAAAGCAAATGAAGTTTATGATGTCAGTGGTGCAGGAGATACTGTTATCAGCGCACTTGCCCTTTCGTATTCATCAGGTTCATCAATAGAAGAAGCAGCAGTCATAGCAAGTCACGCAGCAGCCATTCAGGTCAGGAAAATTGGTGCTCAAACTGTCAGTGTTGATGAAATTAAAAAAAATCTATTTGAAGATTTTGGTTATTAAATTTTATTATGGAAAAAAATATTTATCACATTGAAAATATTGACAATTTTGAAATATTAATCCCCGAAGATAAAAAAGTGGTCTTTACAAACGGGTGTTTTGATATACTTCACATAGGACATATCGAACTTTTAAAATTCTGTAGAACAAAAGGTAATTTTCTTGTAGTTGGACTGAACAGTGATAGATCAGTAAAAATCCTTAAAGGATCAAAAAGACCTATCCTCGATATCAGAACAAGGTCAACAATATTATCTTCTCTCGTATTTGTCGATTTAGTTGTAATATTTGATGATGAAACACCATATAAATTGATATCCAAATTAATTCCGGATATATTGATTAAAGGAGGAGATTACAGACCTGAAGAAATTGTCGGAAGCAATATCGCAGGAGAAACGCTGATATTTCCCATTGTTGATAATGCAGGAACAACAGATATAATAAAAATCATTACAGGCAGATACTGTACAAGGAGAATAGATGAGATTATCCAATCATCCGATACTTGAATTTAACAAAGATAAAAAAATCAAATTCTATTTTGAAGATAGTGAGATGGAAGCTTTTGAAGGTGAATCGATTTCCGCAGCTCTTATTGCAAATGGGATAAGGACTTTCAAAATTTCAGAAAAGTATAAAAGACCAAGAGGTCTGTTCTGCTCTGTCGGTAAATGTGCAAGCTGTCTAATGGAAGTCAATGGTCAACCTAATATTATGACCTGTATCACGCCTGTTAAAGAAGGAATGATCGTGAAAAGACAGAAAGGACAGGGCGATATAGTTTGAAAAGAAAAATTCCCTTAGCTGTCATAGGAGGGGGACCTGCCGGTCTTTCAGCTGCTGCTGTTGCTGCTGAAAATGGAGTAAAACCGGAAATTTTTGATGATAATTTTATTCCAGGTGGACAACTAATTAGGCAGACTCATAAATTCTTTGGTTCGAAAGAACAGTTATGCGGCATTAGAGGAATTGATATATCAAAAATATTGATCGAGAAATGTAATGAATTGGAAATACCAATTCATACCGAAGCTTCAGTAACAGGTATATATGACAATAATATCGGCATTCTCTATCCTGACAGATTCGAGGAATTAGAAACAGAAGCAATAATAATCGCTACCGGTGCTTCAGAAAACATGATTCGATTTGTAAACAATGAATTACCCGGTGTTTACGGAGCAGGAGCAATTCAAACACTTATGAATGTCTTTGGCGTCAAACCTGCAGATAGAGTTTTAATGATCGGTTCGGGAAACATCGGTTTGATAGTATCATATCAGCTTGTACAGGCTGGTGTCGAAGTTGTAGCAATTGTCGAAGCTCTTCCAAATATTAGCGGTTATCTCGTCCATGCTGCAAAAGTTAAAAGAATAGGTATACCAATATATCTTAAACATACAATTTTAAAAGCATACGGAAATGAAAAAGAAGGAGTTACTGGTGCTGAAATTTCTGAAATCGATAAGGATTTCACTCCTATTGAGGGGACTTCAAAGAAATTAGATGTCGATACTATTTGTCTTGCGGTTGGCTTAACTCCCCTTTCAGACTTACTTGATCAAGCAAAATGCGAAATGAGGATAATACCTGAACTTGGAGGGAAAGTAGCCTGTCATGATGAATTCATGCAGACAACCAGACAAAATATTTTCCTCTGCGGAGATGTAAGCGGAATTGAAGAAGCAGTAAGTGCCTCTCTCGAAGGAAAACTTGCAGGTCTTTCTTCCTGTATTTACTTAAATCAGGGTGACAGGGGACATATTCTTGAACAGCAGCAAAAGATATTAGAACAATTGAGAGAGTTCAGAGATGGACCCTTTGGTGAAAAAGCTCTTTACGGCTCACAAAAACTAATCAAGGAATTCTACAATGCCAGGTGAGATTGAAAGTAAATTCATACTTCCGACTGACAAGAGAATAGCAAAGCGACCTGTTGCTGTTATCGAATGCCCTCAGGAAATTCCATGCAATCCCTGCGTTATATCCTGTCCTCAGGATGCAATAATTATTAAAAATGGAATCAACGGAATACCAGAGGTTAATTTTGAACTTTGCACAGGTTGTTCTCTATGTGTTCCAAAGTGTCCGGGTCTTGCAATATTCGTAATTGGAATTGAAAAAGAAGATAAAAATAAAGGTTTTATTACCATACCTTATGAATTTTATCCAATTCCTCAGATAGGAGATATTGTAGATGCTCTCGACAGAGAAGGAGGGTTCATTATAGAAGCTACGATTAAAAAAGTCTTCAATACACAAGTTACAGACAGAACTTCAGTTATAACCATTTCTGTACCATCAAAATACATCAATGAGATAAGATTCATTCGTGCAAAAAAGATTATTGATATCAAAGATGCTATGACAAGACGTTAAAAGGAAGATATTAATGGAAGATAGAATTATAATTTGCAGATGTCAGGATGTTTCCGAAGAAGAAGTTGTTGAAGTTATCAGAAAATATGATCTCAGGAGCGTCGATGAAGTAAAAAGAATGACAAGAGCGGGCATGGGTCACTGTCAGGGTAAAACATGTAGATCTCTTGTAGAACAGATTTTAAAAAGAGAACAGAAAGAGCGTGCTATTATCGACATACAGCCAACTTCCAGACCACCGGCAAAAGCTGTCTCTTTGAAGAAATATGCAGAAGCTGAGGAATCTTTTGAAAAGGTGGTTTCAAGGGGAAGAGGAGGTCACAATGAGTGAACTTCCAAAAACTACCGAATGTGTTATAATCGGTGCTGGTGTAATCGGCACTTCAATTGCTTATGAACTTGCTAAAAAACAATTCAAGGATATTGTCATAATTGAATCTGATACAATCTCTTCCGGAAGCACCGGAAGATGCGGAGGAGGAATCAGAGTACAGTGGTCAACTCCTGAAAATGTGAGATTAGCAATGAATTCAGTTAAAAGATTCAGAGAATTGGAAAATGAATTCAATTATGATATGGAATATGAAGAAGGAGGATATCTAATACTTGCTCATTCGGAAGAGGAACTTCAGCAATTCAAAAACAATGTAATAATGCAGAAGGATCTTGGACTGGAAGTTGAGCTTTTAACAAATGATGATGTAAAAATTATAGCTCCTTTTCTTAACATAGAAATGATAAAAGGAGCCACATGGTGCTCAACAGATGGCTCAATAAATCCTTTTAAGTTAAATTATGCATATGTTGAAGCTGCAAGGAAACTTGGTGTGAAAATAATCCAGAGAACAGAAGTAATTGGAATCAAAGTGAAAAATGATAAAATTACAGATGTTCTTACAGATAAGGGTTCGATCTCAACACCCCTGGTTATCAATGCAGCAGGAGGTTATGCGGGAACAATAGGTAAAATGATAGGTGTCGATATACCTGTTAAGTCTCATAGACATGAGATTTTAGCAACTGAACAAGTCAATAGGTTTTTTAAGAACATGATAATGTCCTTTGAATATAATATATATTTCAGGCAGGTTAAGGACGGCGGTATAGTTGGAGGACAGACAAATCCCGGAGAAAAACCCGGTACAGCAATAAATTCATCTTTGACATTTGTTAAAGAAATGTCTGTTAAATTAACACACTTCATACCGCAACTTAAAGATATAAAAATAATCAGACAATGGGCAGGATTATACTGCATGAGCCCGGATGCACAGCCAATTCTTGGTAAAATTGAAAACATTGACGGCTATATCCAGGCTGTTGGTTTTTCCGGACATGGTTTAATGCTTGCACCCCAGACAGCACTTATTATATCTTCTCTGATAACTGACAGAAATTTCTACGATGAAGATTTAAAGAGATTGAATATAAACAGATTCAAAGAAGGGGTAATTACCGGAGAGAGGTCGGTTGTATGAAAAAAAGTCTCAGAGTTAAGAGAGTTGAAGAAACTATGTTCAAGCAACTATCTATGATAGTGGAAAATTTTTTACGTGATAAAAACTTTCCATTGACAACATTAATGTCCATTGACAGTGATCCTGGTCTTCAAATGGCAAAAGTCAAGATTAGCGTATACGGCTCTGATGAAGAAAAGAAAGAAGTACTTGATTTTATAAATAAAAATAAAAAACATCTTCGGTACCTTCTTGCAAAAAAAATTAGAATTAAATTTATGCCGGATATTGTTTTCATGGAAGATAGAAGTCTGGATATGATAGAAAAGATAGAAAGGATAATCCAATCTGAAAGGGAAAAGGAAAAAAATGACAGTTGATGAATTTCTCGAATATTCTTATCAGCTACATGATAAATACTTTATGAAAAATCAGGGAAAAGATGAATTCCTGAAAATCTTTAAAAAGTCCTCATGTATCGATATTTATACTCATTCATCTCCTGATGGAGATGCAATAGGTTCATCAATCGGACTCGGTCTTTACGGTAAAAAATTGAATAAAGAAGTCAGACTCTTCTGTGAGGGAGAAATTCCTGTTAAATACAATATCCTTCCTGTTGATATGTTCAAACATGAAAAACCATCCTCTCCTGCAGACCTCTGTATAGTACTTGATTCTGCGGAAGAATCAAGGCTTGGTAAAACATTTCAAAATATCCTCAAAATTTATAAAGAAGTGATTAATATTGATCATCATCCTGAAAATCCTGAATTCGGTTCTTTGAATATAGTTGATCCATCAGCTGCATCGGCATCTGAGATATTGACTGAAATCCTTTTTTCAGAGCATATAACTGAAGATATTGCCCAAGCTCTGTACATTGCGATGCTCTCTGATACTTATGGTTTTTCTCTTTCAAATGTAACCGGTCGGACTTTTTTCCTCGCCTCACACCTTGTTGAACATGGAGCAAATCCATCATCGCTATGGCACAAATTATACGCTGACAACCCATTGAATGTCATAAAATTTTATTCCTGGGTTCTTCTTAATTCTCAAACAGAAGAAGATGTACTATATGCAAAAATCCCTTTGTCCTCATATTCAGAATTTAATGTTACTGAAACAGAGACAGAAAGTATTGCTAACCGTCTGTTGCAGGTTAAAGATATTGACACTGTGGTTCTCATGCGGGAAAAAGTAAATTCAGTTAGAATAAGTTTCAGATCCTCGGGAAAGAGAAATGTAGGAAAACTTGCAGTTGAATTCGACGGAGGAGGACATAAACTTGCAGCAGGTGCCACAATTAGAAATACACTTGAAAGAACTTATGATATTATAAGAGAAAAATTAAAAAATAAACAAAACTACTCAGTTTAACAGGAGGATATATGACAGGTAGTATTATTCTTTCAACTTCTGTAGTAGGAGCTGTTGGTCTATTATTTGGCATTATTTTAAGTATTGCTGCAAAAAAATTTAAAGTTGAAATTGATCCGAAGATTGAAAAAATACTTGATATACTTCCTAATGTGAACTGTGGTGCATGTGGTGCTCCGGGATGTGAAGGTTTTGCAAGAGGAGTAGTTGATGGAAAATATCCCCCGAATGGCTGTATTCCCGGTGGTCAAAACGTAACAGACGATGTATGCAAAATTTTAGGAGTACAGGCAGAAACCGGACTGAAACAGATAGTCTTTCTCCTCTGTGGTGGAACAAGACAGTTATCGCCTGATATTTCAAAATATAATGGTATACTTACATGTATATCATCTCATCTTATACTCGGTGGTACAAAATCCTGTGTTTACGGATGTATTGGTTTTGGTGACTGTGTAGAAGTCTGCCCATTTGATGCTATAAAAATTGGTAATGGTGGATTACCTGTAATTGACAGAGATAAATGTACCGCTTGTGGGAAATGCGTTGAAGCATGTCCTAAAAATATCTTAAAATTGATGCCCATGACAACTCCACTGATAATTGCATGTTCAAATCCGGAAAAGCTGAAAAATGTAAAAGATGTTTGTAAAGTAGGTTGTATAGGATGTTCTCTCTGTACGCGAAAAGCCCCTGAAGGAGCTCTTGTTATGAAGGGGAATCTTCCAATTTTAACAGAAAAAGCACCCGGGGATCCAAAACTTTACGAAGAAGCAATTCAGGCATGTCCAACAAAATGTTTAATATCCGGAGGATAATAATTTGTTCAGAGAAATAATACAACTTGGTCCTATTCATATTTACACTTATGGATTTATGCAATTTTTAGCTTTTATTGCCGGAATTTTCCTTTCTGTTAAAAGAGCTAAAAAATATGAAATAGATAAAAATGTAATTTTTGATCTTGCTTTCTGGATTCTCATAGGAGGTATTGCAGGAGGAAGAATATGGTATATTATCGAACATTTTTCATTTTATCAGAATAACTTAGCTTCAATTTTCTATGTTTGGGAAGGTGGACTTGTAATTTCTTGTGGATTATTACTGGGTTTTATTACCGGTTTTGTATATATTAAAAAAAATAAACTCTCATTCTTGGAACTTGCCGATATAGTTTCTCCTGCTATTCTTCTTGGAATAGCAATAGGCAGAATCGGTTGTTTTTTAAATGGATGCTGTTATGGAATGGAAAGCGACAAACTTGGTATTATTTTCCATGACAGATCATACTGTCAACTTCCCACAGAAGTACCTTCTGGTATTAAGGTTATACCAACACAGATATATTCATCTGTTTCCGCTTTTTTCTTTACTGTCTTTCTTTTGTTATTGGATAAAAGAAAAAAATATTACGGTGAAACCTTTTCATGGTTACTGGTTTTTTACGGAGTTCACAGATTTTCAATCGATTTTTTAAGATTTTATGAAGGAAAAGCAACTTTACTGAAATTCATCACACTTTCTCAGGCACTCAGTATCATTTTAATTTTAACAGGTATTATTTTGATTGTCAGATTTTCTTTTTATAGAAAAAAACCAAACTCATGAAATGTCATTTTTAAATATTGTTTTAATAGTTTTACTCCTTTTATCATTTATTCTCGGTGGTATTCTCGGTTTAGTTAAGCTGATATTCTACACCCTCGGTCTTTTTCTCGGTGCGGTTGCAGCTCTGTATTTTAAACCGATGATCCCTGTTGGAGGATGGTTTCAATTTGGTATTGTAGTCGGAATCTGGATTGTAATAAGTTTTTCCTTTGGAATTATAGGAAGAATGATACAAAAAAGGATTAATAAAGCTGGTATTAGTTTACTTGACCGGATGTGGGGTTCTATTGTATTTACGGTATTTACAGCATTTATTATCAGTGTTGTACTCAGTTATGTGAAAATTCTCCTTCCTGAGACTATATCAATTCTTGATAAATCCTTTATAGTTGAAATTCTCACAAGAGCATCGGAATTTGTATTTTGAAAATGTAAAAATTTAATTGCTAAATTCTTTATCGGTAATTGTAACAGTACCCATATACAATTCACCAAAAATAGTTGACACTTTAGGTCTTGCAATAAGTTTCAATCGTGCAGGACTGCTACTTACACCTCCAAGAGCAAGAGCAATATTAACAATACCTTCATAAGATTTACTTGCAAAAAATTCATAAAGATCGATTGAAATTGTTAACGGAATAATTGTAGAACTTCCTCTACCTGGTATTTCAATAGGTTCATTGACATTTCCTTTAACAGTCTCTGCATTGTCTATATAAAGAGCCCATTCAAAACTTGTCAAAGTAGCTGAAGTTTGTTGAGAACCACCTGAACCGTCATTTGGATTAACAGCCTCTACATTTAAAACAAATTGAGCAGGTAATTTATTACTTGCAAAAGATGATGTAATTATTGCAGCTTCTGAAAAAGAAAAATCGGAAATTTGCACTTTTGAACTTAAATTAACTCCACAAAGATTAAAATTATCAATATTATACAGTTTAAATTTCAATCTTCTAACATTTTCTAAAGTATTTAATATATTTTGGAAAGAACTACAACCTGAAGATAATAAAACAATAATTATTAATGCACTTAAAACATGGAAATATTTATTTTTCATATTTAATTCTCCTTTTTCTATTTTTTACTTTATTTTCAATCTTTTAACCCTATTTGCAATATTTTCATGTCTACTAATTTATATTATCCTAACTACAGCGACTATACAAGCTCGTATTCCCTGTGGATATAATGATCTGTATATCACATAATAATTTGATAATCTTGACAATACTCCCTATACACATATATTTATTAAAAAAGAAATAATTTTTATTCATCCCCGGGAGGTATTATGTCAAATAAACGCTCATTCAAGACTGAAACAAAAAAATTGCTTGATATAGTAATTCATTCTCTTTACACACACAAAGAAATTTTCCTTCGGGAGTTAATATCAAATTCAGTAGATGCAATTAATAAACTGAAGTTTTTAGCTCTAACTGAGACAGAAATACTGAAATCAGATGAAATGTTCAAAATCAATATTTCAATTGATAAGAAAAATAAAACGATTAGTGTTAAAGATAATGGAATAGGAATGACTTCAACGGAAATCATTCAAAATTTAGGAACGATAGCACGCTCAGGAACAAAAAAATATCTTGAAAAACTTTCAAATAAAGACATTAATCATGCTCCTGAACTCATAGGACAATTTGGAGTGGGTTTTTACAGTTCTTTTATGGTTGCAGACAAGATCGAAGTGAAGAGTAAGAGTTACAGAGGAGAGAAAGGTGTTATCTGGACATCTTCTGTTGAAAATTATGCATTTACAGTTGATGAGTTTGATAAATCTGATAAAGGTACAGAGGTCGTACTACATCTTAAAAAAGATGCTGAAGAATTCTTAGAAGAATTTAAAATAAGGGAACTCGTAAAAAAATATTCTGACTACATCGAATACCCGATAGAATTTGAAAAAAATGGAAAACCAGAGCAGATTAACTCACAGAAAGCTATATGGCTTAAGAATAAGGAAGATATTTCAGGGCAGGAGTATAAAGACTTTTATCAATCTCTTACCTATGATTTTACTGATCCCCTCAATACAATCCATTACAGGGCAGAAGGAACACATGAATTTTCTGTACTCGCTTACATTCCTTCAAAAAAACCAATGTCTATGTTCTTTGAAGATCACGGTAAATCAGGAATAAGTCTCTATGTCAGAAGAGTTCTGATAGTTTCTCACAGTAAAGATATCCTACCCCCATATATGAGGTTCATTTCGGGAGTTGTAGAAAGCTCAGATCTCCCTTTAAATATTTCAAGAGAGATGCTTCAGGAAAATAGAAAGCTAATTCAAATAAAGAAAAACCTGACAAGAAAAATTTATGGCGAGCTGAAGATGATGAAGGAAAAAGAGCAAGATAAATATGAGAAATTTTTTATAAATTTCGGTTCCATTCTC
>CBDUTX010000015.1:0-15103 GCA_965370235.1 uncultured Desulfuromonadaceae bacterium
TTGCCTTGGCGCTTGATATACACATTCCATCTCTTCCTGTTATTACTCCGCCACCAAATCCCCCTCAAATAATAGGTTATACGCCAGAAATTGACACAAGTTTTATTCTCGCAGGTAAAAATTTAACTGTTGCAAACATAACATTAATACAACCAATCTTTTTTGGAGGTAAACTTCATAGAAATTATAAAATAGCCTCTATTAATCATGAAAGCTCTGAGATAGCTTATTCGAGAACAAAATCTCTTGTAATTCTGGAAACAATTAAAGCTTACAGTTCTTATCTCATGGCTAATGAATATTTAAAATTATCCCAAGCATCTGAATCAACTTTGGCAGGACATGCAGACGATGTAAGAAATATGGTTGATGAAGGTATACTTCTTGAAAATGATTACTCTAAAACCTCTATTTATCTGGACAATGCACGTCTTGCAACTATAAAAGCATTTAATGCCAAAGATATTTCAAAAATGAATCTCTGTAGATTAACAGGATTAAATTTTGATGAAGAAATTGATATTTCTGATAGTTTTCCAATTTTTTCTATAAATGTAGTTGATGAAATGCTTGAAAAAGAACTTATTATCTTTGGTATTAACAACAGAGAAGATTTAAAAATAGCTGAAAATCAAATTATTATGGCAGAAGAAAATAAAAACATAGCAATAGCACGTTTTTTTCCAGATATCAATTTTACAGCATCAATTTCAGCATCGCAGCCTAACAGAGATCTCGAAAATAGATGGGGAACAAACTGGATGCTTGGTATAAATTTTTCATATAGCATTTTTGAAGGAGGAAACAGAATTGCACAGGTCGGTATTACTAAAAATTCAGCATTGATCTCTGAAGAAAATTATCAAAATTTGAGAGAACTTATCGAACTTGAAATCCGAATAAATTGTGATGCTATTAATGAAGCAATAGTACAAATAGAGATATCTGAAAGGAAATTAAAAACTGCTAATGAAAATTTATCTCTTTCCAGAGATAGATTTCAATTTGGAGTTATTACCAATTCAGAACTTTTGGATGCATATATTTTAAAAAGTGAAGCCGAAAAAGATCTTATTCAGGCACATGTTAATTATATAAATGCATTTGTTCAATTAAAAGCAAGTATTGGGGCTCTTAAAGAAGAAAATTTATATGATAATATCCCGGAGGTAATAATAAGATGAAAAAACTGATTCTAATAGTGATACCATTATTTATATTAAGTTGTACTCCTGATAAAAATGAAACTTTGAATGAGATAAATGAAATTCCTGTTGAAATAATAAAAGTTAAAACCGAAACATACAGCCCAAAACTCTATTTTGTTGGAACACTTTATGCAAATAGAAGAGCATCTCTTGCCCCGGGTATGCCGGGAAAGGTTGAAAGGATTTATGTTGAAGTTGGAGATAGCGTAAAGAAAGGTCAACTTCTCGTTAGATTTACTCAGGAAATGCTCATTCAAGCAGAAGCCCAGCTCAGTGCAGCCGAATCGGATTACAAAAGGGCAAAAAATTTACTTGAGCGAGATGCAATATCTTTACAGACTTATGAAAGAGCAGAAGCTTCATATTTAACTGCAAAAGCTCAAAGGGATTTTTCTGCAAGGGCTGCTCTTATCTACGCTCCATTTTCTGGAATTATAACAGATAAAATGATTGAAGAAGGAGAATTATTCTCACCAACTCCTCAAATGGCAGGAGGAGAACTTGTGTCTCCGGGAGTTCTGTTACTTATCAACATTGATACTATTAAAATTGAAATTGATATATCTGAAAATGACATGCTTCATATAAGAAAAGGACAGGAAGCATTATTGACATTGGATCTTTATCCTGATTCTATATGGCATGGCTCTGTTTCATCAGTTGGGATAAGTCTTAACACAATGACCAGAACAATCCCAGCCGCTGTGTCCTTTCCAAATGAGAATTTAGTATTAAAACCCGGTATGTTCGGAACTGTTTTTATAGAACTTGACCAGAGAAGAAGTATCTGGATACCTGAGATCTCTTTAGTAAGGAAACCCGGAACAGATGAACATTTTATCTATGTGGTAAACGAGAACTCAATTGTAGAAAGAAGATCTATTTTTCTTGGAAGATCAAGCGATGATAGATTTGAAGTTGTCACAGGTTTAAAAGATGGTGAAATTATAGTATCTACCGGAGCAAGAACTTTATCTGATGGTGACAAAGTGAAGATTGTTGATGGAGATGAATAATGAAATTACCTAAAATAGCAGTAAAGAGACCACACCTCACCTTGATGGTATTTCTGGCAATTATCCTCACGGGTATTGTTTCATACAGCAGACTTCCGGTAGATATAGTTCCTGAGATTGAGATACCTCAGATAACTATTATAACTATTTATCCGGGTGCATCTTCAGAAAATGTTGAGCAGGAAGTGACAAAAATTCTTGAAGAATTTCTTGGGACAATATCAAATATCAAACATATAAACTCCGAATCAAAAGATAATGTATCAATTATCAGACTTGTTATGGATTATGGAACGAATATTGATGAAATTGCAAATGATGCAAGAGGAGCAATTGAATTTGCGAAAGATGATCTTCCATCAGGTGCTTATACTCCCCGTGTAATGAAAATTTCTTCAGACATGATCCCAATAATAATGCTGTCAGTTACAACTGACAGACATTTTTACAATCTTGAAACTTTAATTGAGGATAAGATTACAAACAAAATAAAGAGGATTTCCGGTGTTGCAAATATCATGACCGTAGGTTTACCTGAAAGGGAAATTCAAATTAATATATCTCCGGAAAGACTTGAGAAATACAGTCTTTCAATCAATCATATAAAAACACTACTCGATGCTGAAAATATTACTATTCCCGGTGGAGATATTACAATTGGAAGTACAAAGTGGACAGTCAATATTCCGGGAGAAGTAAGATCTATTGAAGAATTAAAAAACATTCCAGTGGGGAATTATTTAAATCATGTCATATATTTAAAGGATATATCTGATATCAAGGACACAATTTCAGAAAAAACAATGATAATGATTGCTAATAACTCTCCGGCAGTTGGTCTTATGATCTCTAAACAATCAGGATCAAATTCTGTAGAAGTAAGTACCTCTGTAATTGAGGAAATTGAAAAGATCAGAGAGATACTTCCTGAAGGAATAGAAATCACTGTCGTACAAAACTATGCAGATCTTGTTAATATGACTATAAACAATCTTAAAAATGCTGTGATAGTTGCAATTATTGCTGTTACATTAGTTGTGTTTTTCTTTTTAAGAAGATTCAGACCAAGCTTGATAATCCTGACAACAATTCCTGTTACTCTCCTGATCACATTCAGCGCAATTTTTTTAAGAGGTTATACTATAAATATAATTTCCTTGATGAGCATGGCTATTGCAGTTGGAATGGTTGTAGATAACGGTATTGTGGTTCTGGAAAATATTGATAAATACCGCTTTAAAGGAGTTAGAATAGAGGAATCTTCAATTTATGGTGCAAGCGAGATGGGGCAGGCGATCACCACATCCACACTAACTACAATTGTCGTATTTTTTCCATTGATTTTCCTTGGAGGTTTCATTGGTATCATGTTCTCTCAACTTGCATTTGTAATAATAGTAACAATCTCAGCTTCTCTTTTTGTTGCTCTGACCTTAACACCGATGTTGACATCTGAACTGTTCAAAAGGAAAGAAACAACCTTTTTAAAGCAAAGTAAATTTTACAAATACTCTGAAAAATTATTTGAAAAAATAGATAATATCTATTCAAAACTTCTATCTTTCTCAATTCGGCATAAATTTATTGTACTCATAATATCATTAGCTGTATTTTTATTATCTTTATTGCTCATACCTGTGATAGGTACGGACTTTATACCGGATTTTGATACTGGTGAGGTTATGATTCAATTTCAAACTCCCCCAGGAACAGATCTTCAATCAACATATAACGTTACTGAAAAGATAGAGAATATTCTCAATGACAGTATATCTGAGATGACAAATTTCATCTCAATAACAGGTGAGTCTGAAGGAGGACTATTATCAGTTGGAGGATTTGAAGAAGGAACAAATTATTCTACTATTATGGCAAGAATTCTCCCAGTTAGTGAAAGAACGAGAAGTTCTATGGAAATTGCAAGTATGTTAAGAGAAGAAATATCAAAAATCCCAAATATTTCAAAATTAACAGTTTCTGCAACATCTTCTATGATGAAAACTATTACCGGAGCAAAAAGTGATATTGAAATATTTATTTCAGGACCAGACCTTGCAGAGTTAAATACAATTGCTTTTACATTAAAACAAAAAATAGAAGAGATAAAAGGAATTGTCGATATCAGATCTTCTGTTGATAATGGAAAACCGGAGCTAAGAATAGAAATTGACAGAGAAAAAGCTACAAGACTTGGATTGAACACATTGTTAATTGCTTCACAGGTCAGACAGGCAATATATGGTCAGGGGGTAAACAGTTTTACACAGGAAGGAAGAGACTACGATATAATCATAAAATATGACAGCCAACACAGACAGGATAAGGAAGATATTGAGAACATTTTGTTAACAACTTTGCTTGGAACTCAAGTAAAACTAAAGGAAGTTGCTCGTATTGTTGAATTAATATCCCCATCATTAATTATAAGAAGAGATCAGGAGAGAACGGTTGTCATACGATCATCAATTTCAGGAAGACCACTAGGTGATATTATGGAAGAAATTCAACAAATATTATCTGATGAACAAATACCATCTGATGTCAATATCACGATCGGAGGTGCTTCAGAAGAACAAAAGGATACTTTTTCAGACTTGTATTTACTTTTTATTCTTTCCTTCTTTCTAATATACATGGTTATGTGTGGTCAATTTGGATCATTCAGAGATCCTTTTGTGATTATGTTCTCCATTCCATTTACAATTACAGGTGTTGTTCTATCATTCATAATTACTGGCAATACACTAAATGTAATAACTTCATTGGGAATTATAATGCTACTTGGAATTGTAGTGAATAATGGAATTGTTCTTGTTGATTATATGAATCTTTTAAGAAAAAGAGGTTTATCATTAACAGAAGCCATTGTATCTGGAGGAAGATCGAGGCTTAGACCTGTTCTTATGACTTCACTAACCACTATTTTAGGTCTTATGCCTTTAGCTATATCAAGATCTCAGGGACATGAATTCTGGTCTGCTTTTGCATCAACAGCAATGGGGGGACTTTTCCTTTCAACATTTGTAACATTGATAATTGTACCAATCATGTACTTTATATTTCATATTAAAGATAAACAAATTGCAGGAGAATAAAATGTTTTTAGTTTTAATCATTTATAACCTGGAAATGAAAGAAGACGTAACAAACATGGTTAAAAAAGTAAATTTTCAGAGTATAATACATACTGAAGGTACTGGAAAATTACAACAATCAGATCCAAAACAAGACAGTGCTGTATGGCCAGGAAAAATCGGTTTAACAAATCTGTCTATTTCAAAAAAAGAAGATATTGAGACACTTCAAGAGATAATTTATGCTTTCAATAACAAAGTTATTGATAAGAATGAATTTATTGAAATTTACAGTTGGTTATCTGTCCTGTAGTAAGTGCTTATGTGTGTAGAAAGGAATAAAGATCGAGTGTTTAAGATTTTAAAGAATTATGCATATCAGTCCCAGTCATACAGTATACTCAGAGGTGACAAAAAATATTTCTTTTCAAAAACCGGAATTGATGGAGTAATAGCATATGTAGTTCATGCCAAAATTGCATTAGCTGCGGGGGATCCATTGTGCAATCCTGATAATCTGCGCGAATTTACAATAGAATTTAGAAAATTTTGTAGTTTGCAAAAATGGAGATGTTGTTTTCAGGCGGTCACTGACCGTTTCAAAAATATTCTTGAAAAAATAGATTTCGGTTTAATAAAAATTGGGGAGGAGCCGATTTTTGATTTAAAAAAGCTTTCATGGGAGGGAGGTAAATTTAAAAATCTGCGTAATGATATCAGAAGCGCAAAAAAGCATGACTTGTCAGTTGTAGAATATTGTCCTCTTGTAGAACGAAGACAAGAATGGGAAAAGCAAATGGAGAGATTATCTGCTGACTGGATTAAATTTAAAGGGTCAGGTGAGTTTTCATTTTTAATAGGAAAACCCAGTCTCTCTGATCCTAAAGAAAGAAAATACTTTTTAGCTCTTAACAACAATCAAATTGAATCTTTTGTAGTTTGTACTCCAATTTTTACAAGGAATGGCATCTATTTTGACCTTATGAGACGAAAGGAGAGGACAATACGTGGTACAAATCAATTGTTGATTACTGAAACATTCAAACTTCTAAAGGAGCAGGGATATACGATGGCTACATTAGGAACAGCTCCTCTCTCTAATGATCATGTGGATGATCCTAGACAAAGTTATATTATAGATCAGGTCTTGAAGCTTGCATTTAATCATTTAGGATACTTTCATCGATTGAAGCCTATATACAAGTTTAAAAAACAATTTGGACCTACATCCTGGGAAAGTCGTTATTTGGCTTTCTCTCCTCATTGGTTCAATCCCATCATGTTATATACTCTCCTGAAGGCTTATGATCCGAGTGGTGTGAAGGGAACACTGTTAAGGCAGATTCAAAAACTTATCTGGCAAGGTATCAGAACACTTGATAAAGTACCTAAAAAACTTATTAATAAGCTAAAAGGGAATTAACAATTTTTATGTATAAAAAATCTCTATAATCATTTTAAGATGCACAATATACTTAAATGTTACTACTAACATCTTTTAGCCATGTTATGTCAAAATAGATATTGTATAACAAATATTTACAACTGACCTGATTTGTATGCAGGTGAAATATATGTTATTTACTTATCTTTTTTATCTTATAACTGAAAATTTACCGGTTGTCCTGTCATCTGATGACTGAGCTTCGATGAAATAAATTCCCTGAGAAACATTTCCTCCTCTGTTATCTGTCATGTTCCAGTGGAAATATCGACTGTTCTGCTCTAGAAGTCCGCTGTATAGAGTTCTTACCGGTGATCCGAGAATATTATAAATTTTAATCCGGACAAATTCATCAGGATCTCCTTTTAGTAAGAAAGAAATTTTTCCTGTATGCTGCTGAAAACAAGAAATCTGAAGAATATTTGTATTTTCACCGGGAAAAACAACTTCTTCAACTGAAGTTGTAATATTGAAGTAATTGAGAATCCTTGAATAAACAGTATCTTTTATCGCATATCCAGGTACTGTCGATGAAATTCCGTGAAAGCTGTATGAGGCAAATATTATTTTTCCCGAGCCTTCTATCCTGATCATTGAAGAGCTGTCACCGGAAGTTCTGTAGAAGAAAGATGTACTTGAACCGGATAAAGGTTGAATTACATCTTTCACCCCCAAACTTGTCGTTACAACCTGCAAACCGTCACTGACAGGATCACCGTTTACTCCGTCCTGAAAATGTTCGTAAATTTTACCAATCCATTGTACTTTAAGAAAATTCTGAAGGAAACTTGTTCCATCGAGGTCCTCGGCTATATTATTTCCATAGAGAAGAATATTTCCTCCGTTATTGAAATAATTTTCCAGGAGGGACTGGTCTTCTACAGTTAAAGTACTGTCGGTTTCAAGACCTGTTAACCATATTACAGCTTGATATGGAAGGAAATCAGATAGTGAAAGAGAAATGTTGTCTCTTTTTATCATTTCCCAACCAATCTGAAGGTTATCAAGACTTTGAATGCAGGATTGTTCTGTTGTGTTGGTTCCATCATCATCGATGATGAGAACCGGTTGTCTTCCGATGAAAATTGTAAAACTGTCTGAAAAAACTTTTCCAGTATTATCTGTTATGAATAAAACGAAAACTACAGAATGTGGGTCAGATGTAGAGGAGACATATAATTCGAAAGGAGTAGTATTGTA
This sequence comes from uncultured Desulfuromonadaceae bacterium, assembly GCA_965370235.1. Classification (GTDB taxonomy): domain Bacteria; phylum SDB-A; class SDB-A; order SDB-A; family SDB-A; genus CBDUTX01. The sequence goes on from CBDUTX010000015.1 coordinate 7,943, forward strand.
AACGGTTGACCCAGGATTAATATTTCCAAATGACTGAGTTGAGATACTAAATGAAATATCAGGATCATCAGATGTCAATTCAGCAGAGACATTTTGAGCTGGTTCTGCACTGTAGTGGTTTTTTACTCCGAAGTAAAGATGAATTGTCTCTCCAGGATCCATTCTGTTATCGTTATTGCCTGCAGAGTCATAAATAGCAACATCTGATATTTCAAGCAGTGGCGCTGCAGATTGTAACAACAAGACTGGATCTCCAATATATGTCATTCCGTAATGCCATGATTTTTCCGGCATTGTAAATCCACCTGAAGCAATATATACAAACCAATCAAGAAAAGCCTGACCAAGGGTTTTACCGTGACCGAGTGGATAATAATAGTTGAAGAAATGCAGCATGCTTCCTGTTTTCGTTGTACCAATGCATCCTAATCCTTTTGGTGTGAGAATTACATATGTACCGCCCATATATCCATCTTCAACATATCTTACATTTGAGCAAGCAAACATATTGTAGAAAAGACCTGGAGGTGCAATTTCCGGTAATTCAGTTACCCGAAGATCGGACCAGGAAAAACCACCATTGACTTTGAACGTATGCAGCCATGGAGAAGAATGACAAAACAGACCGACCCACTCAAAAGTTGAATCCAGTTTTCCAATATAATTATCCGGGCGGGTAGTATCAATTAAAGATACAGAGGTGACTTCAGGATAAGCTTGAAGCATATCACTTTTTAGAACTCCTGCCCATGAAGCCCAGTCATCATCAACATAACTCAATCCTCTGTGAACTGATGACAGAGAATCTGTTCTGTACATATGTACTCTTTTAAGATATCTGTTTGTCAGTTCTGCTTCGTCTCCAAGAGGGGAGAAGTACACTCTTCCGATGAAGATCTCAGGGCTGACATCGCCTGTATGACCGTCAAAAACACTATCGCTTCCAGGACTGAGAGAAAGACCTGACTGATAAAATGAGTCATCTGTCCACAAACCATTTAAATCCATGTAGTACAGATCGGATGGAAATATTTCATACCCTTCAGGACCGCTGCCCCAGTTATCTATCATTTGGTACCAGGCAATTGGAACTTCGCCTATGAAGTACACCCCTACCAAACCCTGAGGTAATTTAGATATTAGGAAATTTCTCATGTCGATACAGACATTGATTCCCTGGACAGATTGTACCGTATCAAGATGAACACTATAACCAAGAGATTCGATATCAGCAATTGTTGTCTGGAGATTTGATAATATTTCAATGTAAAGATCTGAAGCAACAATAATTTGAAGCAAACTATCTGCCTTGTTATCATCTGTGGACATATAGAGATTCCCAATGTAAAGATTTTCTGAGATATCTTTTGTTTCAATCCATTGTCGGTGGGAAATTGGTTCTCCTGGACCTGCCCATCTCGTTACAGGCATCTGATCTAAAGAGAAAATAAGAAAAAGAAAAGATATAAGCATTATTAACTCCTTTTAAATGAATTTAATAAAGTGTAATTTAACATCTCTTTAAATAAAATAAAATATAAATTTAATAACAGGACTTGACATTTTAATTAAGTTAGCTTACATTAACAATTATAAAGAACGCTAACAATTAACATGGAGAACAAGTATGAAAAGAAAGCTAACATCAAATATGGAAGATTATCTTGAATGTATATTAGTTTTAAAACAGAAAAATAAAGTTGTCAGAGTAAGAGATATCAGCAGTTTTTTAAGTGTAAAAATGCCGAGTGTTACTTCAGCTTTAAACTCGCTTACAAAAAGAGAATATGTTATTCATGAAAAATACGGTTATGTTGATTTAACTGATGACGGTGAAATAGAAGCAAATAAAGTTTTAAAAAGACATAAAACATTAACAATATTTTTTACAAATATTTTAAGTATTCCTCTTAATATTGCTGAAGCAGATGCATGCAGTATTGAACATTTGATCAGCAAAGAGAGCTTTGGTGCTCTGACAAAATTGATTGAATTTATTGAGAAGAATGATGAGGGTAGTTATAAAAACTGGTTGATTGAATTTAAAGAATTTCAATTTTCAGAAGGAAATTCTAATATTGATTAAATTTATCAAAAAAGGTTTGGATGTTAATTATGGACAATAATTTGGAAGAAGTTACAAAATTAGGAGATATGAAACCCAAAGAAAAATGCAAAGTTATAAAAGTTAATGCTACAGGAGCTATTAAAAGGAGAATTCAGGACATGGGTCTTATTAGAGGAACGACAATTGAAATAGAGAGAGTTGCTCCATTAGGAGATCCGATAGAGATAAAAGTTAGAAATTATCATCTTTCTTTGAGAAAAAATGAAGCAAAAGTTATTTTAGTAGAGAAAATATCAGATGGAAAATAAAATATTATCAAATATATCACCTGATACAGAAGTCATTCTTGTGAATATCATTGGTGGACATGCAATGAGAAGACGACTTACGGATATGGGACTGATAGAAAGGGTTCGTTTTAAAGTTTTTCAATCACATCCATCCGGACCATGTGTTCTGATACTGAATAAAACAAGACTTGTCATTGGAAAAGGAATGGCTCAGAAAATTATCGTCAGGGAGATTTGAATTATGAAAAAACTTTCTATTGCACTTGCCGGGAATCCCAATTCAGGTAAAACCTCTGTTTTTAACAATTTGACAGGTTCCAGACAGCATGTAGGCAATTATCCCGGTGTTACTGTCGAGAAAAAGGAAGGGGATCTGAAATTCCAAGATTATAACATTCATGTAGTAGATCTTCCGGGAATTTACAGCTTAACAGCTTATTCAATTGATGAAATGGTTGCCAGGAATTTTATCATTGATGAAAAACCTGATATAGTTGTCAACATAGTTGATTCTTCTAATATTGAGAGAAATCTTTATCTGACAACTCAATTAATGGAGTTGGATGTTCCTATCATAATTGTTTTGAATATGTTTGATATCGCTGCAAAATATGGAACCGAAATAAATATTAAAGATCTTTCAAATCTATTTGGAGTTCCTATTGTTTCAACTGTTGCAACAAAGAAAATAGGAATGGAGGATTTACTGAATGTAATTATTGAGACTAATGAAGGTAGAAAAATATATAAAAAAAATACTGTTAATTACGGAAAAGAAATTGAGGGTGAAATACAGAAACTGAAAAATTTGTTAATGGAAAATAAAGAAATTAAACAAAAATATTCACTTCGTTGGTTATCAGTGAAATTGATTGAAAATGATGAGGATGTTTTAAAAATAATACAAAATCTTCAAAATTCAAATGAAATAGAAAAGGAAATTAATAAAAGTAATCTTATACTGAAAAAAATATTTAATGATACTCCCGATGCAATAATAGCAGATAAGAGATATGGTTTTATTAGTGGTGCATGTTCGGAAGCAGTAAAAATTTCATATGAGCTTAGACATACAATTTCTGATAAAATTGATATATTCTTGATTAACCGGGTTCTCGGGCTGCCAATATTTTTAATTGTTATATGGATACTCTTTAATTTTACCTTCAAGTTAAGTGAGCCACTGATGCAGTTTGTTGAATTTGGACAGAATAAAATTGGTCAGACTGTCAGTGAATTACTTCCTGCTGGTTCAGCAATACAGTCTTTAATTGTCGAAGGTGTTATAGGAGGAGTGGGATCGGTACTCGTCTTTGTACCTATTATATTTTTACTGTTTTTTATTATGTCAATTTTAGAAGATACCGGATACATGGCAAGAGCAGCATTTATTATGGATAGATTGATGCACAAGATAGGACTTCATGGAAGGTCTTTTATACCGATGTTACTTGGATTCGGATGTAATCTTCCCGCAATTATGGCAACAAGGACAATTGAAGACAGAAAAGACAGGTTTGTTACCATACTCGTCAATCCATTTATGAGTTGTGGAGCAAGACTTCCGGTGTATGTATTATTTCTTGGTGCTTTTTTCTCTCCGAAATATGCAGGGAACATTCTGTTCTTACTTTATTTTATTGGAATAGCAGTTGCTGTGATAATGGCTAAAATACTAAAAAAATATATATTTAAGGGTGAAGCTGCCCCCTTTGTTATGGAATTACCTCCTTACAGAGTTCCTACAGTGAAAGCCTTATTTATTCATATGTGGGAAAGAGGAGGTATTTACCTTAAAAAAGCCGGTACAGTGATTTTTCTTGGAGTTATTTTCGTATGGTTTTTAAGTAATTTTCCATGGAATCCTGTACTCTCAAGAGATTACAGTACTTTGATAGAACAGGCTGATGGGAATGCAGAAAGAATCAAAATACTTGAAGATAAGATGGCTGAGGAGAAATTGGAAAAAAGTCTTGCGGGGATTTTTGGCAAGTTCATTACTCCGGTTTTCAAACCAATTGGACTTGATGATTGGAGATTATCTGTCGGTTTAGTAGGAGGATTTATAGCAAAAGAGATAGTAGTCAGTACAATAGGGACTCTTTATTCTATTAGTGATGTGGAAGAAGGTTCAGAGAACCTGAGAGAAAAACTACGAGAAGCGAGAGGACCTGACGGAGAAAAACTGTACTCTCCTTTAAAGGCTTTTGCTATAATGGTTTTTGTACTTCTATACATTCCCTGTCTTGCTACTTTAGCTATTATCAAAAGAGAAACCAATTCATGGAGATGGACAGGATTTGCAATTTTCTATACAACTGCAATAGCCTGGATTATGGCATTTGTCATCTATCAGGGTGGAAGGTTGATTGGAGTAGGATAATGGATGTAATATTTGTTGTCGCTGCTGGGATTATTTCATTTTTACTGATCTTATACAATATTTACAGGAAAATGAAAAAAAAGAATAACAAAATATGTAATAATTGTATGTACAATTGTCAAAGCTGCACTGAAAATTATAAAAACAATTAACAATGCCCTTAAATCAATGAACAATGAGCAATGATAAATTAACAATTCCCAGCACCACACAGAAGAATAGAACGCAGACCTGTCCAACGTAGCTTGTTTGAATTAGCGAAGTTGTGGCGAAGTCGGAGCCCAACCCTGCACAAGAAGACTTTAACAACGAATTACACAAATAACACGAATCCCATCCCAATATGAATATTTTTCGCCACAGAAAAATACTGCTTATTTCAAACATCCGATTATTAATTCAGTAAATATGAATAAATTCAATTTACTATCATTAACAACCTGACCATTCTCTTAGAGAATGAACAGGAAACGAATTTCCTGTAATGAAACAATACACAGAGGAAGACAGAGATCACAGAGCCCAGCACCTCCCAACCTAATTGAACACCGAACACCCATTAACGATTTAAGATTTCAGAAGTTAAATTCACAGTTCTTAAATAGATCGTAATTCGTTAATCGGTGTTCCTTGTTCTTAAATCAAATTCAACTATTTAGAAATGTCACGACATAACCTATTTGATATGTTGAGAAACCCAATAAAGCTTTTTTGAATTAGCAAATACTATCGAGGTCAGAACACTGATTAAACAGAGAAAGGAATGCAGTTTTTAAAAAAATAGCAGAATCAGCATATTAGAAGAAATATCTGAATCCAATACCTCCATCGATATCCATATCTGTCTCAGGAATTAAATTTACTACAGGTACAAGTTCACCAAAAAATTCAACAGGAATATCTTTGAAAATATAAGTAAGTCCAATAGGAATTCTCATTCCAATATTACCCTCTTGTCCTTTTTTAAGTAGAAGTCGTCCTCCAATACCTATGTGGACAGGGAGTTCTCCTTCCTCGAAATTGAAAAACTTGTAATAATGAAAAACATGGTCAAGGTGAATATAGAAGTTTTCTTCATGCAGGATTGACCAGGCAATTGCACCATTAAGTGAGTTGAATTTGGATAACCACAATTTTCCGGTAAAACCTGTCGGTTCACCGATAATTATACCAAGTCCAAATCTCCTGCTCTGAGAGAAAAGAACTGTTGATATTAAAACAAAAAGTAGAAGCACAATAACTGCTTTTTTCAAACCATCCTCCTTCTTCTATTATTCAATAAAAAACATTATTAAATATACAGTACATTTTTATAATAAACTCTTGAAGGATTATATTATGAGAATTAAGTTAAAGGGAAGAGGGAATTGTTTTTTTTTATCGAGATATTATTACAATCGCAAAGCATTTTACCAACATTTTTAAATTTTCTATTCTGATGTGTTGTTAATATAAAAATTTAAATTATTTATAGATCTGTTTCATTTTTTCAATAAAACCAGCCCCGACAATCAGACCATCATTGTCATATATTGCAGCAATTTGTCCTGTAGCAGGCGCAAACTGAGGTTTTTTAAATTCAATCAAAAGAGAGTTTTTGTGAACAGTAATTTCTGCTAGAGAAGGTTTGTGCCTGTATCTAATTCTAACGTAGTATTTATTTTTATCTTCACCAAGCCATTTTACCGGATCAACAATAATTTTATTAATATACACTTCTTCTCTTAAACCTACTACAAGTTCATTGGAGGGATGTTTTATCTCGATTACATAATATGGATGAGTAGATGAAAAACCGAGATTTTTTCTTTGACCTATTGTGTATTTAAACAATCCTCTGTGCTGTGCAAGTATGTGTCCGTATTGATCAATTATATTCCCGGGTTTTAATTTCAAGTTAAATTCTTTTTTAAGGAAGGAGTGGTATTTCTGACCTTTAATGAAGCAAATGTCCTGACTTTCATCATTGAATTTCACCGGAATACCTAAATTTTCAGCAATATTTTTAACATCTTGCTTAAGCATGTCTGAAAGAGGGAAAATTATATTTTTTAATGTTTCGGAAGAAAGCAGAGAAAGAAAATAATCCTGAGATTTTATTTTATCCCTACCCGAGGCTATAAATTTAATCTCATCTTTTTCTACAATAGAGGCATAATGACCTGTTGCGATGATATCAGCACCAAAAAATCTGGCTCTTTCAAGGAGTTTGTCAAATTTTATCTTTAAATTACAGATAGCACAGGGGTTGGGAGTTCTTGAATTTATATATTCATTTTTAAAATATGTTATTACATCATTATTGAAATGATCAGAAAGATCGCAGACAAAATGTTTTAAACCTAAAAAATCAGAGATCTTTTTTGCACTTTTAATCTTTTCTTTGTTAAAACCTTTAATAAATTTCTCATTTAGTATAA
>CBDUTX010000016.1:0-14724 GCA_965370235.1 uncultured Desulfuromonadaceae bacterium
AAGAAGAAAATGGCAGGTCATTTGTAGTAAGAGTTTTGTCGAACAAGGTTTTAACCAATCTACCGCTGAGGTCATAAACATTCAATGTTATTCTTCCATTACCACAGTTCTCAGGACAATGGAAATTAATTACTGTAGATTTAATAAATGGATTAGGAATGGTATTAAGAATCATTGCTTGAACAGGATATGATATAGCAAGGTCTCCTTCTGCAATACCAGTTGATTGTCTAATAGCAGTGAATGTTATCCATCTTTGTGTTCCGGCTGGTAAATCAGCCTGTCCTTGATGCCAGATATACATTAAAACAAAGTTATCCATTATTATTGATGTATCTGTATTTGTATCAATAATATCAATTGAATCGGGGTCAATTCTAAATGGGAAGAGATATATCGGTGAACGGAAACCCCATTTACTTGTATAACCGGGTCTTCCGTCTTTGTTCATGGTTATCCGAAATGTTATGGTGTCATATACTCCCCCCTCACGTACAATTAATTCTTTGGTGTAAAGCAGTGTGTCGTAGATAAAACCGGCTCCCTCAGGTATTCTTGCGTCTATTGCCGGATCTCCGTAAAGAGCAGAACCATTTAAATCAGGAGGACTGTTTACACCAGGAGTATTATTTGCCAGATCAAAGACAAAACAACAATTTCCAAGCATATATGCTGTAGCCCATGAATAATGATCCTGAAGGCAAAAATATGCTTTTGTCGCTCCATGTTGATAACTTTGTGATCCTTCATTTATAACATATCCTGTATACAGGTATGCGCCACCATTGCGTATCCAGGCAGGAGCCATGCAGCCGGCATTGTTAATTATTCCAATTTGACAATTGCCCAGACCAAAGTAGATCTTTGCATGGGTAGAGATGATATCAATATTACTTCCCGAATAAGGATCCCCATAAAGATGACCAAAGCCATCAGATCTAAAATGACCTTCATAATTTGGAGTACCATAATGCATTGTCCATGAATTTTGACTGCCGTGACCTGAAGTTACAAAAATATCAACTGAATTTCCAAATATAAGACTGTCGCCATTAATCATGTCTACAAGCCATTTTGTTCTATCCTGAGGACCGTCATCATAAGTAACTGCTTTAATTGAATCAGGATGTTTTAGATAATATCTTCCATAAGTAGCCTCATTAGTTCCAATTCCCTGAGGATAATAATTAACATTGCACGAACTTGTTCCGCCGAGCATAGTTTTTATCCAAATTTGTCTTGGTCCTGTAACAAGCCTTAATGCATCTGTGGCGTCACAACCTGTAATAATACCTGCAACTGCATCAGGATATGGGTCTGAATCTAATTGCCTTATATATGGCCAGAAACTATTTTGGACAAATGAAGGTGGTGTTTCACTTAACTGACAGACAAAACCTATATAGTCGGGAGCAAATGCAGATACAGCAGATTGAGTTTCCCATACATTGCTGGAATAAGAAAAAACCTGAGCCGAATGTCTTGAAATGAGACTGTCAACTACTTCAGCCCAATCAACATCGGATAGAGTGGTCACACTGACTATAATTGCATAACGATAACTTGTAGTTGTGTCATAATATATCTCAAAATCACCATCAGATTCATCAGAACCACTTAAACCTGCCTGATCAAAAACCACTACTTTAACCCTGCATGACGATGAAGGAGTATTGGGAACAGTCCACCAATAACCTTGAGGATCTCCGGTTTGGTAAAAGACAGGTATCCAGTTTGTTCCACCATCAGTCGAGTAATAAATTGAATCTGCAGTAACTGCAACATTGTCACTATCTGACCAGGTAATATAGTTAATTGAACCAGTTCCCCAGTTTTCACCACCATTAGGTATTGTTAAAGTTACTGTTGGTGGATCTATATCCTGAGTAATTGTAAATACTGCGTCTGATATATCAAATCCCCGATTATTCCAATGGTCAAATGCAACAACTTGAATTAGACAGTTGTTTGATAGAGTATTTGGAACTGTCCATGTATAAATTTGTGGATTGCCAACCTGATATGTAATTCCAATCCAGGAACTTCCTCCATCGGTTGAATAATAAACCGAATCAAATTCCACTCCTGATGAGTCAGTGGCAAGCCAGGTAATATCTACATTCTGTCCAACCATCAAAGTTTCGCCACCATTAGGATAATTAACCTGAACTTCAGGAGGATCATTTTCTTGAATTACAAACCAAAAATCATCTGCAAAAAAATTTGCTCCATGATCCGAATTTCCTGCCCATTGAGTGGATAGGTCTCTGATAAATATTTCTACAGTTATTGAATCACCAGCCCATGTAGTAATATCAACTTGCTTTTCAGTCCAGTCTACAGACCCGCCTGTTCCTCCACCGGAATAAGTTTCAAGATAAGTTGTATCAATAAAATCATTAGTAATAACCCAGATACCAACATGTGCGCCCCAACTGGCTGTCCAGTATTTAAACCAGTAGTGGAGTTCTAAAGCTGAATCCGGGACAAAAACTTTCTGTCTGATATATGCCCACCTGGGATTTCCTACATTGCCCAAGACATTTTCTACCTTAGCACAATAACTTCCTTGAGGAGCAGGAGATTCGGTAATTGATGCAATTGGTGATGGGTTTCCACCTGTTTCAATTGTCCAACCTCCTGATGATTCAAAATCTCCATTAATGAACTGAGCGTTCAGGATTAGTGGAGTTACGAGAATAAGAAAAAACAATAGATTCTTCACAATAACCTCCTTCTTTTGATATTAAAAACGAAAGAAATAACATGAAAAAATTCTTTTCTTATTTATTTAGAATATAATAGCACTAATTTATAATATTTTGAAATTATTTTTTTATTAAAAGTTTTTTTAAACCTCCAGCTTGAATAATCTTTCTTAATTTATCTGGTAGTGGTGGAATGGAAATTATTTTATCACCTATAGATATTTTTCCTTCTGTATAATTCACATCGACTTTCATGCCTTGTTTATATGAATTTACTGCTTCAGGTGAAACAATTATAAATAAACCCTGATTTATAGAGCTTCTGAAAAATATTCTTGCTACAGATTTAACTATGACAGCCTTTACTCCAATATGGGCAAGACCGACAGCAGGATGCTCTCTTGAACTTCCGCAGCCAAAATTATCTCCTCCGATAATTGTGTCATCACGCTTAACTCTTTTACTGAAAGACTTGTCCAAACCCATGAAAAGATGTTGAATTATATTTTCAGGTTCGAAACTTTTAATTGAATAAGTTAAACTGCCTGCGAACATTTGATCAGTATTAAGGTTATCTACATCTGAATAATCCCATACATTATTTAAATACCTGTTATCTGTTTCTTTTATTAAAACAGTTTTACTCTGTTCTATTTTGTATGGATATTTACCTGTGATGGAATCGGATGAACTTGTTATTTTTCCATTTATTGCAGATTTTGCAACTGTTGCTGGTGATGCAAGATATATAAAAGATTTTGGATTACCCATTCTTCCAAGAAAATTCCTGTTTGCTGTTGATATAACAACCCAGTTATCTGCCGGGATAGCCTGTCCTGTACCAAGACAGGGTCCGCAAGAAGGAACCATAACAGTGGCACCTGCTTCTGAGAATGTCTTCAGAAGACCTTTCTCTGCTGCTTTCTGATATATTTTTCGTGAAGCTGGAATGATTACAAGAAGAACATCATTTGAAACTTTATTACCTTCTAAAATACTTGCTGCTTCAAGCAGATCTTCAAACCGACCATTTGTGCATGTACCTATAACAGCCTGGTTTATCTTTATACCTTTTACTTCATCGACAGATCTTACATTATCGACATTATGAGGTGCAGCAACAACAGGTTCAATGTCCTGAAGATCGATTTCTATAGTTTCTTTATAAAGTGCATCGGGATCAGCCCATATACCTGTTATATTCGTATGAAAGAAATCTTCAAGTATTTTATCAGGAGGAAAAACAGCATTTTTTGCACCCATTTCAGCTGAAAGATTTGAAAGGACCATTCTGTCGGAAATTGAAAGATTTATAACTCCTTCACCGTGAAATTCGATACTGTTGTAGTTTGCTCCTGAAGAAGAGATCTTACCTAAAATCCACAGAGCGAGGTCTTTAGAAAAAACTCCCTGTCTGAGATCTCCACGAAGTATTATTTTAATGGACTCAGGAACTCTGAACCATGTTTCTCCTTTTAGCCATAAACCTGCAGTTTCAGTTCTGTCAATACCTGCAGAGAATGAATTAAATGCTCCGGCTGTTGAAGTATGGCTGTCACTTCCAACAATAATATTTCCAGGTTTGGCATATTCAGACATGATTTGATGGCATATCCCTTCACCTTCGCGATGAAATTTTGTTATATTTTGTTCTTTAACAAAATTTTTTATAAATTGATAATCGTTAGCAAGTTTTACGGTTGTCGGAGGAGCATTATGATCAAGGACAATGAGCAGTCTGTCAGGATATTTGACTTTATCTCCGCCCATTTGAGCAAATGTTTTGGCAATAGATGCTGTATTATCATGTGATAGTACTATATCAGGTTCAGCAAAGACAATACTGCCTGACTCAGCATTGAAAATCTTTTCAACAAATGTTTTACTCATTTTCTATCTCCATGTTTTATTAAGCTAATAAACCACCTTTCAGATAAACATTTATCTGAATATTATTGAAAGGTTCAATTTCAATTTCCTCACCATTTTCTCTGGTAATAATTCCATCTTCATAATTAACTTCAATAATTTCCTTTTCCTGAAGATGTAGACCTTTAAGTGAGTTTTTTAATTTAAGTATAGGGAAGCCGGCATTTATTGCATTTCTTTCATATATTGCGCCATAACTTTCAGCTATAATTCCACTGATTTTTAATGATTTAAAACAGTCAACTGCTTGTTGCCTGCTGCTTCCAGCCCCAAAATTTTTGCCGGTTAATATAAAGTCTCCTTCCTGGGCATTTTTAGCAAAATCTTCCCAGCCTTTAAGATTGTCAAATGCATATTGTCCCATCAGTGACAGGTCGGTAATTGTCAGATATCTGTTGTGAAATATCATATCAGTATCGATATTATCAATTGGGATTATCCAGACTCTTCCGCTTCTTTTTAAGGGAGTATCGAGCTGAGTTGATATTTTTACATGCTCTGTTGAAGGTATTGACTTGGTTTTTTCAAATAATACCGGATTTTCAGGTATATCATTTTCTGTAGTAATAATTCCTGCAATTGCGGATGCGGCGATGGTTGAAGGTGAAGCAAGGTATACATATCCCTTGCCCTGTTTTCCTGCATAGTTTCTATTACCAGATGAAATTGTAATTTCACCGGGACCATTTTGCCCAATCTGTCCTGCTGCACAGCCTGCACAACCTGCATTTCCTACAAGAGCTCCTGAATTTTTAAAAATTTTTAAAAGACCTGTTTCAAGACATTTTTTCCAAACTTCATCCGTTGCCGGTACTATTTTCAGGACAACACCCGGAGCAACTTTATTCCCTTTCAATATTTCTGCAGCTCTTTTCATGTCATCATATCTGCCATTTGTACAGGAACCAATGAAAGCTGAATCAATTTTCACTTTATCGAGACTATCAACTTTTACAACATCTTCAGGATGACCCGGTTTAGAGATCATGGGTACAAGATCGGAAATATCAACTTCTTCAACTCTATCATATTCATATTCATCATCAGCTTCTACTTTTTTAAATTTCTTATCAGAATAGGTCTTTATATATGATATTATATCATCGGAAGGTGTAAAAAATGTAATTATTGCACCCATTTCAGTAGCCATGCTTGAAATTGTTATTCTATCTTCAAGGGTGAGATTCTCTACATATTCTCCATAGTATTCAACGGCATAACCTAACATTCCATTTGCTCCAAAATATTGAAGAAGTTTGAGCACAATGTCCTTTGCAGTTGCATGAATACCAGGTTTGCCTGTAAGAATCACTTTCATGGTTTGTGGAACTTTAAACCAGATTTTTCCTTTCGACCAGGCAGCAGCAATATCAACATCTCCCATTCCCTGCCCAAAAGCACCAATTGCACCTATAATATTTGCATGTGAGTCTGTTGAAATAAAAGTTCCTCCGGGTTGGATCAAACCATTGTCAATTGCCAGATGGGTACCAATTCCTGTATTGATATCGTAAATTTTAATTCCCTTTTCTCGTGCGAATAAACGGCATTTTTGCTGGTTTGCTGCATATTTCTGATCAGAACCTCCGGGATTGCAGTCAAATGTGAAAAATGTCTTGTCCGTATTTTCAATTTCAAGATTATTATCTATAATGTTCTTAACTACATTTGCACCACCGAAATCCCTTGCAATTCTCGTATCGATTTCAAGATCTACATAATCACCGGGATTCACGTCTTCAAGATCACTATGGTTAATAACAATTTTCTCTATTATCGAATGTGCTCTTGACATATTTTCACTCCCCATCCTCAATTATCAGTCCTTTTTCAAGCATCTTAAGAGGATTGAATGTTGCAAAGTCAGCCTGATGGATAAGTACTGTTTCGATTCTTTGAGGTCTTCCTTCACCTTCTTTGGCATGGCTTGCTATAATATTTTGCACTTCTTCAGGGAGTCCGAATTTTGCAGCAATAATAGCACCGGAAATCGGGTGTCTTAGAAGTTTACCTCTCTTACTTTTCACATAATTTCCATTTTTTTCTCTTTTTATTTCAATGAATTTACCAACATCATGAAGTATTCCACCTGCGATAAGCCAGTCATTATTGATATCGATTGGCATAGCACTGTAATTTTCTTCCATTGCAAGAGCAATCCCCAGAGCTCCATATGTTACAACTTTTGTATGTTCTATAAGATTGATACCTTTTGTATCAGTTAATAATGTAAAAGGTATGTCTTCCAGTTCATCAGGTTTCCAATTACCTTCAATAGCAGCATATTCAAGAACATCCAGTACTTTTTTTCTTAAATCATTATCTGATATTTTTTCAAGAAGATCCCTAAAAAGAGCTGTTAGTTTTTCTTTCATATCATTCTCCTGTTTAATGATTAAAGATCCTTAATTGCTTTTATGATTGCATCAGTCATCTGCTGTGTTGTTGCTGCTCCGTTATCTATTACCTTTTGAGAGCCTGACAATTTCATCATATCATAGGTTCGTACTTTACCTTCACTTACGACTGTTGACACTGCTTTTCTTATTTTTTCTGCTTTATTATTTTCTTCAAGGTGATCGAGCATCATTGCAGCTGAGAGTATCATCGCTATCGGATTGACAATTGGTGTTTTGTATTCGGCATATTTTGGTGCACTGCCATGTGTAGGTTCAAAAATAGCAACCTCGTCGCCAATATTTGCACTGCAGGCGAATCCCAAACCTCCGACTAATCCGGCAAAACCATCGGATACTATATCTCCGAACATATTACCGGCAACAATGATATCATAAACTTCGGGGTTCTTTGTTAGCCACATCATCTGGGCATCAATATTAGTTGATTTAATATTTATTTCAGGGAATTTCTCCCTTGCGATTTCTTTTGCCATTCTGTCCATCAGACCTGAAGTCTCTCTTATTACATTTGGTTTTTCACATACTGTAACACTGCGGTATTCATGTTCTTTTGCATATCTAAAAGCTGCTTCGAGAATTCTTCTTGTAGCCTGAAAAGTAAATATTCGCACAGAAATTGCAAGATTTTCTTTTCCAGCTTTGATAAATGGTGTGAATTTTTTATGTGTTTTAAAAGTTTCAAAAACCTGCTCGGGAGGATTTGTCCACTCCACTCCGGAATAAAGACCTTCTGTGTTCTGTCTGAATATAACGGCATCTACCCCAGGTTCTTCTATTGTATTTCCCTTACCCCTTCTGATAAAATTCAAAGGGTTTCCTTTAAATGATCTGCATGGTCTGATTGAAACATCAAGATTGAAGTGCTGCCTTAAACCGACTATCGGACTGTAATAGATAAATCCTTTGTCTTTTAGTTCGGATGAAATTTCCTGGGCAGCTTTATCTTTGGGTTTTGATGTAATTGCTCCAAAAAGTGCTGTTTTATGTTCTTTAAGGATAGCTAAAGTCCTTTCTGGCAAAGGATTGCCTTCATTGCACCAGAATTCCCAGCCTATATCGGCATGAATGTAATCAGCCTGAAATCCGACACTTTCAAGAACCTTTAGGGCTTCGGGAAGAACGATTTTACCAATACCATCTCCAGGCATTGTAACTATTTTATTTTTCAAAATTCCTCCTAAGTGTAAATTATTAAATAAAATATTTGATCAAAGTGAATATTATTAGTTTGTAGAGAAGAGCTGAAAATATTGCGACAGTTGGTACTGTGAGCAGCCATGAAAGAATAATCTGTTTCACGATTCCGAAATTAACAGCACCAATACCCCTTGCATATCCTACTCCGATAACAGAACCAACTACTGTATGAGTTGATGAGACTGGCAAACCAAGGGAAGAGGCAATCATAACAGAAGTGGCTGTGGAAAAATCAATTGTAAAACCCCTTGAATTATTTAAGGTGGTTATTCTTTTTCCGATAGTCTTCATAACTTTATGACCCCAGATGCCCACTCCTATAGCTATTCCAATACCTCCTAAAGCAAGTATGTACTTCGGAACAGGAGCAGTTGCTGCAGATAATAAATCTTTGGTTTGAACAACAGTTATTATTACTGCAAGAGGTCCGATAGCATTAGCAACATCATTTGCACCATGAGCAAGAGCAACATAACAGGATGTCATTATCTGGAGTTTTTTGAATATTTTTTCAACAGAGCTCTGTTCATCTTTTTCCGGTTTTACTATTTTTAAAATGAAATATCCGATAATACATGTTATAACGGATACAAAAAATGAGAACATAAGACTCTTTACAAGAGTTAGATGGAGGGTTTTTCCGAAGAATAGCCATGCAATAATAAAGAAAGTTGCTCCAATGAGATATGGTCCCACTTTTTTTGTCCATATAAAAGGTTGATTTTTTCTCAGTATCAGCTTTGATAATAGTTTAAAGAGCAGAAATGCAAATAATCCTCCAAAAACAGGAGAAATAATCCAGGAAAGTACTATCAAACTCATTTTTACCCAATTGACAGCATCAAAACCGATCGCTGCAATGCCAAACCCAGCCATACCTCCGACAATTGAATGAGTGGTTGAAACAGGGAGTTCAAATTTAGTTGCAATTAAAATGAATATTGTAGCCCCGATTATTGCAGAAAAAGCACCTGCTATCAACATCTCAGGGCATAATATATTACCGAGAGGGACGATACCCTTTGCGATAGTTTTTGTCACCATTCTACCAAAGAAGAAAGCTCCGGCAAATTCAAGAATTGCAGCTATTATTACAGCTTGTTTAATTGTGATAGCTTTGGCTCCAACTGCGGTAGCCATGGAATTTGCGACATCATTTGCTCCAATTGCGATAGCCATCGCAAAACCAAAAGTAATAGCTGCTACTAAAATTACAACCATTATGTCCTGATAAAGTTTAAAAGGAGTTCAGCTGCATTTTCAGCATAATCTCCCATTTCTGACAGTATTAAAATAACATTTTCAATGAATATAAGATCGATAGGATTCATCTTATTTTTCTGCAGGTAGAGCTTTTTAGCTATTTCAATAGAGAGATTGTCAACTTTACTCTCTGATTTTTCAACAAGCATAATTTCTTCTTTTTCGGCATTTGATTCTTTATCAGAAAAAGAGAAGTATAAAAGAGATTTCATAGATCTTATAGCATTTTCCAGGTAATCTATAAGTAGAATAACTTCATCTATGAGGATGAATAATTCATCTATGATATTTTTATCTAAAATCACCCTGTTAAGAGAAAGTTTTTTTGCCAGGTCTTTTGTGCAGTCTATCAAATGTTCCTGATTATGCAGGTAGTCGAGAAAATCACTTTTCTCAAAAGGTATTTTTATGCCTGTTCCGATTATCTTCCTGATTTGAAATTTTATATCATCTGCTCTGGATTCCAATATGCATATTTTATTTACATGAAGATCTATATTATCGTTTTTGAAGTAACTTTCAAACATCGGTTTCAAAATTTTGACTGCATCTTCAAGAAGTAAAGCATGTTCTATTAAAAGTTTAAGGGGTTCATTTTGAGGAAATAATTTTTTAAAAATTGAGCTGCTCACATTTCATTTATTGCAAAAAATAAATTACATGTCAAGTGCAGTTTGAAATATTTATCTTTTGATTTATTACGATAAATTTGTTATTGAAACTGTTAAAGTTTTGTAAAATGTTAATTATTTCATTTTGGAGGTAGAATGAAAAAACTTATATTTTCATTAATATTCTTATTTTCCTTTTTGAATTTATTCGGACAAATAGAAGAAGATATTGAAATTCTTTTAAATGATATTTCAGGAGATTTTGGAGGGTTGATTGTGGGAGGGAAACTTTCATCAGCATGGACACCCGGGATAGGACATTTCTCAGCTTCAGCAGGGATCAATTTACTTGTTTTTGAATTTAATGATCCCGGGAATGAGAATGCAAATTCCAGGTTTGGTTTACCTGTCTACTATGGTGAACTGCAGTTAGGAATTTTTAACGGAAAAGAAGTTCCTATGCTCGGTATGTCATTTTTTAGAACTGCAATAATTGGAAGATATGGATTTCTTCCCGTGCCGGAGCCTGTTGGATCTGATGCAGGATTAAAAAATGTTCCATTTTGGTCGGCAGGTTTAAAGATTGGCATTTTGCAGGGGGGACTTCTTTATCCTGATATTTCACTTTCTGCTTTATATACAGGTATTTCTCGAGTTACTTTGTTTTCAGAAAATATCAGCACTGTTGATACAAGTATTTCAGTTTCAGTTGCTCCAAATGTAATATCTGTAAACACAAATATTTCAAAAAGATTGTTCTTTGTCACTCCATATATCGGTGCTGGAGTTAATTTTACCAGATTAAATGGCAGATATCTTATAAATCCTCCTTCGACAAGAATAGGTAATGGATCTTCCGGTTCTTCAGATGACAATTCAACTGAATTGGATGTTTCAAACACCAGTTTCACATGGAAAACCGGAGTTGAAATTTCATTTTTTCCATTTCTGAATATCGATATCGAAACAGGAATGGTAGGGAATAACTGGACAGTGGGAACTGGTGTAAGATTGAATATGTAATGTAAGAGTTTTACCACAACTAATATAATTAGAGGGTCGGGGTTTGCATTTTTGCATTTTAGAGATGATAAAATCTTTTGCTTTGCAAAAAACTTTATCGGTTTTCTGATGAACATAGAGAAGAAATACACATCCCCTGAAGAAAAGAATTTTCATCCATGAATGACACCTGTCTGCCGATGGCAGGCGAATCCCAACTCACAACCAGCCCAAGACACGAAAGAGCACGAAACCTTTCCCATCCTGGGAAAATAAGAACACAGACCTGTCCAACGAAGCTTGAGTTTAATTAGCCAAAGCTTTAGCGTAAGCTATCGAAGTCGAATTATAGTACTAATATTACGAAATATTGTATTTTTCAAAAATTATAAAAAATTTTCTTTACTAAGAATTATTATTATTTTATAGTTATTTATACGAATAAATTTATAATTTAAATTGATAAAATATTTTCAATTTATTATGAAAAAGGAGAGAAAGATGAATGGATATCAAAAAAAGATATTACTAATTTTGGTTTTATTCTCATTTTTTCCCATTTTTCTTTCTTCAGGTTGGACTAGAACTTATGGAAGGAGTTATGAAGATTTGGGGAGGGAAGTACAGCAGACATTTGATAATGGGTATATAATTATTGGGATGACTTCCTCCCACGGAGCCGGTTGTTATGATGTTTATCTAATTAGGACAGATAGTAATGGAGATACCCTTTGGACAAGGACTTATGGAGGGATTAATGATGATGTCGGTTATTCGGTACAACAGACTTTTGATAGTGGATATATTATTACCGGATGGACAGAATCCTATGGAGCCGGATGTTCAGATGTTTACCTGATCAAGACAGATAAAAATGGAGATACCCTCTGGACGAGGACTTATGGAGGGACTGATTATGATAAAGGTTCTTCAATCCAGATAACTGCAGACAGTGGTTATATAATATCTGGTTGTACAAAATCCTTTGGGAATAGTAATGAAAATGCCTATTTGATCAAAACAGATAAAAATGGAGATATGATCTGGACCAGATCATATGGAGGGAGTGATAATGATTGGTGCATGTCAATTGAATCAGCAGGTAATAATGACTATGTTGTAGTTGGTGCAACGGAGTCATTTGGGAGTGGTGATTTTGATGTTTTTTTAATCAGGTTAAATAAAAATGGAGACACGCTCTGGACGAGGACTTATGGGGGGAGAGGAAGGGATTGGGGTATGTCGGTTAATCGTACACAAGATGATGGTTTCATTATTACAGGAGGGACAGATTCTTATGGGAGTAGTGATTATAATATCTATCTGATTAAAGTTAATAGTTATGGAGACATGCTCTGGACAAGAACTTATGGTGGAAGCGATGAGTGTATTGGTTATTCTGTACAACAGACAAATGATGAAGGATACATTATCACAGGATGGTTTTTCTGGGATGTCTGTCTTATCAAAACAGATAAATATGGAGAAATTATTTGGACGAAAATTTATGGAGGAAGTGGCGAAGATTTTGGTTCTTCTGTCCGGCAGACAAGAGATCAAGGTTATATTTTTGTTGGCAAAACATACTCATTTGGATCCGGTTCTCATTATGTTTATCTTGTTAAGACAGATTCATTCGGGAATATTAGGTAGTATAAGTAATTTCTATTTATTCAGTTACGAGTAATAGTTTTATTTTATAGATTTCATTTTTCAAAAATTTTAGTGAGATGTGATATATTTCTATCATTTCTTCCCATACAGTTGCAGGTTTCACTCAATCTGAAAGGCTGACCAACTGCGTTTGTGTAACGAAGCTATCCTGTTCATTTATCATTACTGCTTACTAACCGACTCAAAAGAGCTGTATCATAATCGTCGTCGGTTATTGATTTCTTTTTCCTTCCAATTGAATGGCAAATTGGTTGGACTGGACTTTCACCAGTTGATATTTATACACCTAATGGCACTCCGAATTTTCACGAATCCCTACCCCCATAATCTCAAATACACATATTAACACTGATGAAAAAGTATAAAGGATGTCTTGATACTGAAATGTAAACCATGCCCTGATTGCACAAAGATAATGAACAATTATCAACGAAGAATGATCAATACCCAACTCCACACACAATATTTTCACACAAAGACACAAAGCCCAGAACCACTACAGAAGCTATAAAAGAATTTCTTTACTATGAATTATTATCATTTTATAATTATTTAACGAATTAATTCATAATTCGAATTGATATAATATATTTAATTTTCTATAATTATGAAAAGGAGGGAAAGATGGATAGATGTCAAAAAAAGATATTATTAATTTTGGTGTTATTCTCATTTTTTCCCATTTATCTTTCAGCCGGATGGACCAGAACTTATGGAAGGAGTTATGAAGATTGGGGACGGGCAGTACAGCAGACATTTGATAATGGGTATATAATTATTGGGAGAACTTCCGCCCATGGAGCCGGTTATTATGATATTTATATGATTAGAACAAACACTTATGGAGACACCCTCTGGACAAAAACTTATGGAGGTATTAATGACGATGTTGGTTATTCGGTACAACAGACATATGATAGTGGATATATCATTACAGGATGGACAGAATCCTATGGAGCTGGTTGTTCAGATGTTTACCTGATCAAGACAGATAAAAATGGAGATATCCTCTGGACCAGGACTTATGGAGGGACAGATTATGATAAAGGTTCTTCAATCCAGATAACTGCAGATAGTGGTTATATAATATCTGGTTGGACAAAATCCTATGGAAATAGTAATGAAAATGCCTATTTAATCAAGACAGATAAAAATGGAGATACACTCTGGACCAGAGTTTATGGAGGGAGTGATAATGATTGGTTTATGTCGATTGAATCAGCAGGTAATAATGACTATATTGCTGTAGGTGCAACGGAGTCGTTTGGGAGTGGTGATTTTGATGTTTTTCTAATCAGGTTAAATAATAGAGGAGACACCCTTTGGGCAAGGACTTATGGGGGGAGAGGAAGGGACTGGGGTATGTCGGTTAATCGTACACAAGATGATGGTTTTATTATCACTGGTGGGACAAATACTTATGGGAGCGGTGATTATAATATCTATCTGATTAAAGTTAATAGTTATGGAGACACCCTCTGGACAAGAACTTATGGTGAAGGTGATATCTGTGTTGGTTATTCGGTACAACAGACAAATGATGACGGATATATTATCACAGGATGGTCTTCCTGGGATGTCTGTCTTATCAAAACAGATAAATACGGAGAAATGATTTGGTCGAAAATTTATGGAGGAAGTGGCGAAGATTTTGGTTCTTCTGTCAGGCAGACAAGAGATGGGGGTTATATTTTTGTTGGAAAGACATACTCATTTGGAGTCGGTTCTCATGATGTTTATCTTGTTAAGACAGATTCATTCGGAAATATAAAGTAATATAAGTATTTTCTATTTATTCAGTTACAAGTTATAGTGTTATTTTATAGGTTTCATTTTTCAAGAATTTTAGAGAATGTGATATATTTCTACTCTGATAAAGATGACATAAGTAGAGATTTTTTTGTATTTAAGGATTGTAAT
>CBDUTX010000017.1:0-14550 GCA_965370235.1 uncultured Desulfuromonadaceae bacterium
ATATCTCTGTACTTAAATGATTCTATCATAAAACCCATATCATTTAATTCTTTTTTTAGTTCCTCTGGTGACCTATGACTATAGTATAACTTTTCTCCCATAAACTCCAAATATCCGCTAAAAGCATCATGACCGGTACATTCTTTAGTAGCATATGTAAAAAGTAAACTTCCCTTACTCTTAAGCCACTCAAAAAAATTCTTAAACATAAAACTCTGATCTTCATAAGGTAAATGAAATAAGCTATAAATTGCTGTTATGGCTTCAAAGGAATTATCTTTATAACTAACTTCCTGCATGGGAGAACATATTCTCTCCATTTCAGGTACATTTTCTTTGGCTAAGTCCAGCATTTTATCAGATAAGTCTACTCCGGTTACCTGCCAGCCCCTTTTGATAAACCAGCCGGCAAATGGTTCTCCGGCTCCACATCCTGCATCAAGCAATTTACCTATTTTAAACTCCAGGCTGTCATAAAAATCATTTAATATATTTGTCATATCAAAAGCATCTCTATTTTTATCATATGTATCAGCCATATGATTATAAGCTTTAACAAAACTATTATTTATCTTATCCATTCTTGCTCAATTCAATAAAACTGCCGTCTGGCATCATGTTGTCACTATGCACCAAACCATTTTCCTCTGCCTGATATCGTTTGCAGTTCTTCCAGTTATTATCAGACTGACAATACTCCTTACTCCAGTTATAATCAATTAAACCACTTTTTTCTAATCCTCTTAACGGGCAAATATTATTCCATTTACAAATCATATTTTTATTTATTCTTTTCCATAACAATCTTTTAAACTGCTTTACCAAATTTAAAAAGAGATAACATTCTCTCCGTTTATTTTATTATTATTTTTTTCTCATACTTACTTGCATTAGAAAGCGGAGCGGAATTGTGTTCTGGTGGATCGCTCAGTTATGTGTCTATTTTTCAAATCTCTCTATTATACTTTCAAACATTTGCCTGCCATGAATAATAGCAACAATTAAAATTTTTTGTCCCCGTATTTGATAAACAACACGATAACTATAAACAAATCTTTCTCTAATATTCTCACCCACTATCTCTGGAGCAACTCTTCCTATTTTGGGAAAACATTTTATGTTTTTTGCCACATCAAGAATCTTATTTACCACCGCCCTGGCATAGAATTTCGAATCTCTTTCGATATATTTTGCTATCGCCTCAAGGTCTTCTATTGCTTCGGGAGACCATACTACTTTAAAATCCACTTGCTCAATCTTTCTTCAACTTCTTCCTGCTCGATTGTTCCTTCCTTTTCTGCACGCTCAATTCCTCTTTGAACTTTTTCAATAACATATAAATGATATTGAATATCTTCTATTGTGCAATTGTCTGGTAATTTGTCCAACAGTGTTTTAACTTCTTCTTTGGCTGTCTTCATAATCACTCCATATTTTTTATTTTATCACATAATATGTAATATCACCAGTGCGTTTGTACATTTTGCATATGTTTTTTATTATTTACACCTCTTTTCTATAAAAGTCCATAGACTGATATATGCTTTGTGCTACTTGATGTAAAAGGTTCTCGTTCCCAATCTCCCCATCTATCAATTAACTTCATGCCTGCAACTCTAGCCATCATGTCCAACTCCGAAGGCCATGCATATCGGACAATAACAGGATAAAGTTGTACACCCTTTTCCGAGAAGACCACATGCTGGCTTGTTACCTGTTGTGTAAGGGAATCATGTTTTGATATATCAATTTTAAACTTCATCTTCTCTGATCTCTGTCGCATTGACTCTCTGTCCCCTGTCAAATCGACCGATATCAGGAACGAATGCTTCTATCAAAAATACTCCTTCCCTGGTTAGGTGTTGTGCAATATTCTGAAGACAAATTAATTGTTTCTCCTGTGTGGTTAGTGCAAAAAATGTATTGAAAACAATAAAGATCAAATCAAATTTGCCTTCAACAGATACTTCTGCGAAATCCCCTAATGTAACCGGTATCTTCTTGCCATCAGATTTCGCATGAAGCTTTTTAACCATAGATGGAGATGCATCGATCCCGTAAATGTCGATTCCCTTTCCTTTCAAAGGTAACGCTATGCGACCCGTTCCGATTCCAAGTTCCAATACACGACCGTGTTGTGCTAAGTCACACAGCAAGGCAACTGATAATTCCTCAGGTGAACTATACCAATTGTCGTATATATCTGCAATTCTTTCACCATAAGTTTCAACCTTGAAATTTTCCATAAGCTTATACCTCCATATCAGTAGTTTATAAAATTATACAATCGAAACTAATAAACAACAGATATAGTAACCATCTACACAACATCATAGTTCCGGAGTGTGGCTAATACATATATTTTTTGTATTTATATCAAATAAAATATAAACAGATATTGATAAAATCAAGAGTAATTTACAAAGAAATTAGATGATAACACTAATTATATGTTGATATATATTATTATACTGTATTATTTATAATAATGATAAATATTGATATATTTAAAAAATATCACTTGAAAATGTAAATATAAAATCAAAATACATAAAATATTATATTAGTTGTGTATATACTTGTCTGAAGCATAACCACTCATTTTTACATCATTAATATAATGTATTTTCTCAAAGCCATAAATTAGTTGGGAAAATATACTTCCACTCTTTTATCATCTAATTTAGTAACTTCAAGATTTTCCTTAAAATATACCCCTACTCCTTTTATCAATGCAATAAATAGATCGATTAATCCTCTATCGGATTTATATATCATAATAAGAGTGTTATCATCTTTCCATTCATAGTCTATTAATGGTGGATGGGCATTTGGTGTATTCTGCATTATTATTGAATGTGTAGTATTCATTTTTAAAAGCATATCTTTAGCAGATGTAAATCTTTTAAAGAAATCTTTATAGAATTTTGGTGTAAAAGTATTTACCCAGTAAATTCCAAAAAGATCTATCACAGTTTCTAAAGAAACATCTAAAACCTTACATATCGAACCTAAAATAACCATTACTTTCTCATCGTCAATATTTTGTGAAACTAAAAAATAATATCCTGGTGGAAAACCAGACATTTCAAGAACTTTATTCCAGTTGTCCTTACCGAATTTCTCTTTTATCAAATCAGCAATAGCACGAACTATGACTGCTTTCAAAAGATACCTCCATATTTATATTTTTTATACCATCATTGCTTGTTCAAAACTGTCGATAACTTTAGGTATAACAACATTTAAAAGGAGTCCAAGGGTGACTTTAGCAGGATTAATCAGAATTCCCCATTGAAATTTTCCTAAAGGTATAACAATTTCAATTGTTGAATCAGCTAAATCTAAAATGTAAAACCGTCCCAATCCAGGATGTTTTATTTCTTTAAAAGATTCAATTATTGTATTTGTTATTTTATTTTTAACTGCACAACTCTCAGGTTTTGAATTATATCCAGCTATTGGTAGTGAATCATTAACAGACCATATATCGGTTGAGACCAAACCTTCACCCAAATCTCTCTTTAATAATTCAATTGATTCATTCAATTGATTTACATCCATTGTTTCCTCCCCTTAAGATATTTTTCTGTTTATTGTTTTCATGTCAAATGATTTATTTTATCATATCCATAGTTCCTCTTCAAGCGGTCATAATAGCTGAGTTATTAGAATTATAACAAGTATTATAACATCTGTACAAGAATTTTTTGTTTTTTGAGCAATATATAAATGCAATTTCTTATCCTAATAGTCATAAATCTATAATTTTGTAGCTTTCGCTATCAAGTATTATTGAGATTAATGCAATTGACACAAAGTGATAACTTACAAACTATCTATTGATTGAAAGATTTATCTCTGTCAATCCACATTGCAGTAAACAGGTCTTCGAATCCACATTTTTCGTAAAATTCCCGGTTACCTTCGGTATAAGATAAGAAAAAATATGTTCCTTTGAATTTACACAATAACATTTTCATCATTTCTTTAGCAATGCCCTTTCTCTGATATTGGGGATTTACTATTACATCGTAAATTCCAGTGTAATAATATCCATCGGAAATTGCACGAGCAAAAGCAACCAGTGTATCATTGTGATAAGCAGTAACATAATAGGAATTTTTAAAAGCATCCAGAATATCTTCCGGATTTTTATTCCAACCTGCGCTTTTAAATACATTAATAAGTTCTACAACAGTAATTACATTATTAGTTTTATAAATAATTTCCATTTTGCTCTTCCTGTATTTTCAGTACATTACAAATTATTATTACTCAACAAAAACTATTTTGTTATCATTTCCATAGAGTTATCCAGGAAACTGTGCATGTTCATTTATTCTCCTTATTATCTTATAGAATTATAGGAATTGATTTAAAATTAATTTATACTCGTTTTTATCCGACTATATTGTTGTGCATATTTTATGAATTCATTAGTTGTCACCAATAATGATTGATCAGCTCGTTCTTTTATTTTCTTGCAGAAACGGACACCTTCTCGTTCTTGCCATGCTTGATCAATTAAATCTGTCCATTTCTTGTCAAGGACATCTTTTGCCCATTCCACTCCTGTACGTTTTGACTCAATGGTTCCGGTGGATAAGGTATGCAATACCCGGCACATGGTGAGTATGACAAAAGACTGCCCAAATCTGGAGTTGTAGTAGCCAAGGGATTGATCTAGTTCCTTCAGAAATCCATCCGCTAATTGATTCATCACCAACTGCACATCATCTTGTAATGCTTTTTCAGGAATTGGCTTGACAAAGGTTTTGGGCTCAGATCCCCAGAGTGGGATTCCCCTCTCCCTCAACACCCAGTGAACATGCCACCTGTTATCATGATTGGATAACTCAAGTGTTCTGCTTCCGTTATCTAAGTACCAGACCTTTTGATTTACCATAGTTTGTTCATTGCATAATAAATCCTCTCTTATATATGATCCCTCCAGGTGTTTTGCAGGATAGCAGTCCTGGTCATATATTTCCCTATGCATTTCCTGGAGGTTTCGGACATTTTCATTGCTTAATTCTTGATTGATAACAACAAGAAAATCGATATCACTATCCAGATCAAAACCGCCGGTGGCAAGTGATCCCACAAGATAAATACCCACCAGATTATCAGGCAAGTGACCCCTGACACCATTTACTAACTGAGTAAGAACTTGTGGTAATTCAGGATACGGTTCAGTGGAAACTATGTTGTAAAAGTTCATATTTTATAAATTACATTAGCTATTTAAAAATCATCTGAAGCATCGTTATTTTCTAAATGTGATACATTACCCCAGGTTATTAATTTCCAGTTATGGTCATTTACTACAAATGTATTCATACTTGCATTTAATAAAGAAAAATTTCTCTTCTTGTCCAAGGAAATGTCAAAAACTTTTCTAAAAATACAGGAAAGATTTCCACCATGAGTGATTACCATGACCTTTTTACCTTCATTGATTTTTATTATTTCTTCAATGGCATTTACCGTCCTGGTGTAAAATTGCTTAGCACTTTCTCCCTTGGGAATAATATAATCGATATCGGTAATATATCTTTTAAATTCATTTGGAAATTTATTCTTAAATTCATCCATAGTCAATCCTTCCATTATACCCAGTTTTCTTTCTCTCAGATTTCTATTTTCAATTAGTGGAAGATTCAACTTTTTATTTAATATCTCTGCAGTATGTAAAGCTCTTCCTAAATCACTGGAATAGATAATATCATATGAATTTTTCTTTAATGATTCAGCAATCAATTCTGCCTGTTTAATTCCCAGTGAAGTTAAATTACTATCCAAATACCACTGCTGTTTGCTCTCTACATTCCATTCCGTCTCACCATGGCGGATAAAACTGATAGTTGTTTCATTCATGCCAAATCCTTGAGTTAATTTGATCAACAAAACAATTGTATGCTTTAACAATACAATTGTGCGGTATTACCATACAATTTTAACTCTCACTCATTAAACCACAGTTCATAATGATGAAAGGCTTTAAAGCCAATTTTATAAAAAACTCATCCTCTCAGCCAGGACAATAGTTGGATAGCTTTGGATCATGTTGAGGTAGTTCATCGATCATTTTCCACAGATTCTGAATAGTCTGATTGATATTTCTTTATTCAGGGCATGAGTCAACATTTCCCTCATTATGTTCTGATTCCATTAAAATACTTTCATCAAGTAATAAGGTATTATCTATTAATACAGTTTCCAGGTTATCTATGGACCAATTACCCTCATGCCTTCCAATTCCGTGCATAAATAACGGAAAATGGACAAAGTATATTTTATTATTATTTATTTTTGCTAAAAATCTTCCATTAATAACTATTGCAAAAGGAAAATGTGTTTCTGACAAATTGTATTTCTTGATTATACTCATATTTGTTGAATCTGTAATAACATAATAAGATATTTTATATGTATCTTTATATTTATCTAAAACAATATTAACTTTTTCTAATGCCTGTAAAGATAGTTCTTTATTTTTGTAGAAAACTTCAACTGTTTTCATAGAATCCTCCTTAAAGCTTAGCAACGAGTTTTATCTGTGTTAGCTGGTAGAATTTGTTTCTGCCCTCTTAAGCAGGTTTGCTTTTCGTTCATTTAGAGATTTTTGGAATTCCTCATCCGACATAGAAGGATCACGAAGATCCAGAAAAGTCTTGCACTGCATTTGAGAACACAGACCACAGTGCTCAAGGGTTTTCTGTTCTGTGCAGCAGTTATATACAGTACACACAGACATCTCAGACTTTGAAATCCAAAAAGGTTTGCCCTCGGTCTGCCTGCATCCGGTACATTCCTTGTCAAAATGTGAACATTCAGTACAGAACCAACCACAGGGAGGTGGTGTTTCAATGTCTATCATCTTTTCCTCCATTATGCTTTGGATCAGATGTACTTTTAAGTGTCACCCGTATCCTTCTCGATGGATACTTCCTTACAACCAACTATCAATAGATACATCGGTAGAGTCGATGGAACAAATACTGCATACTCCTCTTTCTCCTCGCATTCTCCATACTCATCTACTTTGATCAATGAACATCCTGCATCCACTATTGCTTGAATATGATCAGCAGTCGTCCAGTGAAATTCCACCTGAGTTAATCCTTCATCCGTCTTGTACTTGTATGGTCCGCGATTGAAGTATCGATGCCGGGGTGTCAGACTGTCACTCTCATGCCACATTCGACGGATTGGATGGTAGTCGTTTACTATAAATAACCCCCCTGGTCGCAACACTCTTACAGCCTCTGCATAGTATCTGTAAATGTCGGATATCCATACAGAGATATGTCCGCCTGTATAAACAACATCGAAGCTAACATCTGGAATGCTTGAGAGATCAATCACATCAGCTCTAAGGAAAACGATATCCAGCCCAAGTATTTCCGCACGTTCTTTTGCAATCTCAAGTTGTTTTTCTGAAATGTCAACTGAAGTAACCTTTGCACCCATCCCTGCTAAAGCAAATACAACTTCATTATCTCCACTGCCCAGGACACAGACATCCTTGTCTTTAACATCACTGAGGAAGTAAATCTCATCCGGAGTAAGAACAAGTTCAGGATTACGATGGCACTTCTTCCAGATACCTCGTTGATCAGCTTTTTTACGCCACCAGTCAGCCCATGAGTTCCAGCAGGCGCGATTTTGTTCATGTTGGTCATTCATATCATTGTGTCCAATATTTTATATATAGAATTATAATATGGAAATATATTTATTATATCAATTAAATATTTGTTATTATTTTACTCTAATATTAACTTGACCTGATATATCTTAAAAACAACTGACAGTTTTTCTTGCTAAAAAAAATCATTTTTAAATTGGAATCTACACTTTTTTTTATACCATAGCTACAGTGACATAAGTACTTAATTCTCATTTTCTTTAATTCTAATTACTTCATCATATTCATTTTTTGATATTTCAACAACTGAGATTCTTTTCTGATTAATAATATTTGACTTATTTAAAATTCCATTTTCTTTTAGCTCAGTATAGGGGAACGAACAAACCAGTATCTCATTCTTTACTCCCCTGCCAAATATAGTAAAATGCTTCCGGTAAAATTTGTTTTAATCGGTTCAATTTTTCATAAGGAGTAGAAAGAATAACATCTTTAATATTCTCTATTTTATCCGAAGAATATCTTATTTTGTCAAAAAATATACTTTTTCCAGTTTTTATTGAATTGGCAACATAAAAAACTTTTGCTGCAGTAATTTTTGCTTCAAAATCAATTCTAAAGTATTCTTTTATTAAATGACTTGATAGCCTTTTTACACCATCTTCAATATTATCTGTATCATTTGTACTTTCAAAACCTTTTAACCGTATATGACATAGAGAGATAGAAATATCAATGGTATCCTGCAAAACCTGTTCTACTGTAAAAATATTTTTTCGATAAATATTTTCTTTTTTATAAGTCTCTTTAAAAGCAGTTTCAATATTCTCAAAATTTGAAGCGATATTAAAAAGTTCTCCGATATCAAATAGCTGTTTAACAACCTGCATGGTCATGCTTTTCCCTTTTTCTGTTATAAAAGGGACACCTATTGTATGTGGAGCAAAAGCAGTTAGTTTATCACCTAAAAGACCCTCTATTGACGGTACTTTTACTGACAGTTCTATCTCTGTTTCAAAAAAATCACTCTTTATTACTTTACTTTCATTAAACGGAATATATGAAGGATTTTCGAAAACAATATCCAAAAGTACATAATCTTCATTGTTTGATATGGAAGAGATATAAAAAAACTTAAAATGTTTTCGATTTGGAAGCCCTTTATCACCTCGTTCATCTTCTTCAAATCTTACAAATGGTATGTTTCCAGGTATTTGTTCCAGTTTCATTTTAAATTCTTTCAAATCACCACCAAAGATGATATCAATGTCTATGGAAAGCCTTTTTATTTGTGACAAATGGAGTAAAAGACTAGATCCACCCTTAAAAACAAAGTTTGTTTCTGTTTGGACAAGATAACCAAGTAATGCAAAAGCATTTATGGTTTTTTCGATCAAAATAGGATCTCCTAATAGATCCTCTTTTTTAGTTTTTATCCAGTCTGCTGTAAAACAGCTGTTTTTTATAAAATTTTGTATCAATCAACCATCTCCGATTAAATATTATTTCTAACTTGGTTGGTTGTATTTACATCCCTTGAGATAATAGCCCTTATCAGAATCAACTATTTCCACCTTTCTTGTTTAGTTGGACTTGGTTGATTGCGTCTGGGATATTGAATTTTCTTCTTTTTGAATAGGAAAGCATAACGGACATGTTTATTCTGCCAAAAACCAAGACTTTTTTGGCAACTTTTTCAGCCTCTGCTTTCTCCATTATTTTAAAATTCCTGTTTTCCATAAGGAAATCAATTATAATCTTTTCGATTGGAGCATAGTTTTTGTTGTTTTCAGGCTGTTTGGTTATTGAAGGTCGCAAAACAACTGTTTTTTCATTTATTTTAAAGAGTTTTGCAATTTCCGGCTTAGTTGGATTTTCATAAGCACTGTAACCTGCATCATTTAAGATTTCGGCTGTATTACGGATATAATCAGAATCTGTAAAAACAAAAGTGATGAATTTTGACAGAATGTGGTGGGTAAAAGAGTTTAACTGTTCTGTTGACCAGCAGGAAAAAGAGAGCAAAGGAAATTTTTGCTTTATGTTTTTTATTATGTCTTTTACCGGCTCTTTATTTAACTCAAATTGTTTTTCTATTGATGAATACCACCCTTTGCCGGCATCGAATATCACCTTATCTTTTGTAAAAGAATGAAGGTAAGTTTTAAGGGTGGAGTTTGTTATTGGGATATTTTTTTCATCAAGTAATTTCTTTACATCATCATAGTTAAAATATGAGGATAACTCTTTGAGAGATATAATCTCTTTTACAAGTATCTCTTTTGATGAAGCATCAATCATTATTACACTCTTTTAACTTTTCAAGATTTTCCCGCTGTGCTTCTACCAAAGAAGGATATCTTCGAGCATACCAGTATAGTAAATTATTTGTATCATTAATCAAATTATGTGCCTTTTTCTTTACTATATTTATTATTATCCAGTTACCTGCTTTATAGGGTAAAGCAGATTTTTTAAATAGGCAATTTAATCTTTGAGCTATTTACACAAAATTTGTATGTATTGCTGTAGCTGTAAAAAACAACCAGTATTCCCAGTAACATTGTAAATAGTTTTCCCAGTTAAATAGTAAATAAAAATCACAGTGGTAAAAAATGGTTTAATACTTTTTTCTGGATCTGAACATTTCCATTCCATAAAAGGTCCTGGAAAATCCCATATTATTTCTTTATCAAGAGTTATCCAATGTCTGGAGCTTTCAAAAGTAAATTGTTTGGTTATTTCTACATAAACAGTACAATGTATTTTAAGATTAAGTTCTTTTACAAACAGGTTTTTTATCTGTTTTTGTAATTTTGACCAACGTTTTTTTGAGTGAGTGAATCCTCTTGACATTTTAATAAATCTTCTTATTGATTTTTATAAACTATTTTTTCTATTGAATCACTCAACTTCCTTCAATTTCTGATTAAGTTCCTGTTTGACTTTCTGTAATTCAATTTTCAATTCTTTAATTTCACTTTTTAACGTCCTAATATCAACCAAAATTCCATCCGCTAATTCAAAAACCTTACAAGCTAATCAATTCCATTTTTCACTTGCATTTCCTCGCTTTTCACTATCCACAACCTCCCAATATCCCCCTTTGTCCGGACCAATGCGTCTTAATATCCCTCTTTGCTTCAATTTCGATAAATGCTTTTCAACAGCTCTAGGGCTTATTCCAATCATCTGAGCAAGGGATTCAGCAGAAGTTTTAGGATTTTCTTTTATCAGTATTATAATTTTCTCCGAACTTTTCTCCACAATTAGTGGTTTACTTTTTATTCTTGGAAATATAATTGTATAAAAATTTCCAAATTCAAACTTTGGTGGAGTTAAACCAGCCTTTTTTATAAGTGTACGGATTTTATTTATTCCAGTGCCCATATTTTCAACTTTGAATTTCTTAATTTCCAATAGCAACTCCAAAGTAAATTATAAAACACACAATAAATTTCTATATTTATTTTATTTCCTTTAATTTCTGATTGAGGGAATTTTTGACTTTCTGTAATTCAATCTCCAGTTCTTCAATATCACTTTTTAAAGTCTTTATATCTACTTTTTCCTTTTCTTCTGTATGCAGATACAATGAAATATCAATACTGAAGTTGTTTTTTTTGATCTCTTCAAGATTGGCTCTGTATGAGAATTTATCAATTGTACAATATTCCTTATATATCTTTATTAACTTTTCAATATTCTTATCTCTGTTCAATCTTTTCAAATATCGTCTTATATTTTTATCTATATACATAAAAAGAACATCAGATGTAGTGCGGTTTTTACTGAACAATAATATGACTTTTCTCACATCTCCCGGACCTGAAATACCCCCAGGTAAGCCAATTACAGCATCAAGTAAATTTTCATCAAATATCTCCTTCCAGAACTCCTTATGCTCATCTGTACTGAAAAGAAATGTATATGGAACCAAAAGACCTACCCTTCCCTTTTCATCATTGATAATTTTGACTATGTGGGATATATGATCATGATCTTCCTTATATTTTGAAATACTATCTCTTTCCCTTCTCACTCTCTCAATTATACTCTCCCTTTTCTCTAAATGAATATCAGAGATCACAATGTCAAATTTCTTTAACTGCATATCCTCATTTAATATCGGTTCAGTAAAAACATCCCTGTAGTCAATGTCCATCTTGTATATCCCATGTAAATACAAAGCCATTTTACACAGAGCCCATAGATATCTGTTCTTCTCCTGACCATGGAATAGTAAATTCTTATTCTTGTTAAGATTTGAAAATGATAGAAGCAGAAAACCGATATTACACATTGGATCACAAATACTTTCTTCCTCTTCAGGTTCTAACAGTTCAGTCAATATCTCTACCTGATAGACAGGAGAACGTCTTCCTCTGATATCTCTCATCATGAAAAAATAACGGGAGAAGAAATTATAAAAAATATTACCTGCAATATGATTATTTTCATCTTTAAAATAAAAAGAATTAAAATTTATATCTGAAAATTCTTCAATGAGATGGATCAATTTCAAATTCCTGTAGTTTTTTCTTCCAAGTTTCTCTGAATTAAAATCAACAACGCTTAGAACACCTTTTAATTTATCTTCATTTAGATTTTCTATTTCTTCAAATACCTCATTGATAATATTCCCGATATTTTTCTTATTTCTGTTTTTATAGATGAGATCAAAACTGCATTTTTCAGGTATAACAAAAATAATATTTTCAGATGAATGTATTCCATTCTCATTTGTTCTGAAGATATCATTTATGTACTTATAGAAAAAGAAGGTGAGTATATACATAGCACATTCATCAGGATCCATATCAAGTCTTAAAGCCCTATAAATACTTCTTAACCTGAAGTTTGTATTTATAGGTCTTCTTAGATTTCTTTTCTGAATATCTTTATTCACCTGCCCTATCCCTTCCATTGTCTTCTATTAATTTCATTATGATATTGTGGATCATTTTTTCTTTCTTTTCCTCGATCTTTTTTGTCAGTTTTTTCTCTCTTTGAAAAAGATCATTTAACTGAACTATTTCTTTCTGACTTTCAACAGAAGGTATTTTTATCTCTAATTCACCAAGCACTTTCTTATTAACAAGACGGATCAATCTACTACCTGATCTTTTTTTAAAATAATTCATTGTAAAATCCTGTCTCAGATACCACAGTAAATACTCTGGTATAACTGAATCTTCATTTACTCTTAAAATCAAAAAATGAGAACTTGCTATTAATTTGTCTGATATTTCAGGTATTATAGCAGCAGAATGATTTGTACTCTTTGATTTGAATATAATATCTTTTTCTCTGAGAAATAATCTTTCATTGATATTATCGAGAGAAATCCTGAAAAGATCCTTTTGCTTAATTTCTCCTACAGTATTAACATTTTTAAGCTGAATTACTTTTATATCCCCGTTTTCATCATTCTTTAATATTTCCTTGAACAAGTATCCGGAAAATATTTCAGTAATTTCTTTTAAAGGTTTTTTATACATATTTTTTTCTTTATTAATTAATAACAATTTATTTTAGCAAGTCAAGCACTTTTTTACTAAAACTTATTAGTGTAAATAACACTATTGTATTATGTATAAATTAGGGACATTAACGCTAAATATTTTACTTGACATTTCTGTGAAATTATGATTGCATAGGTGTATAAATCGCTATTTGCATAAATCACATGTTATCGAATGGAGTAAGTTATGTTAGTTGATACAATATTAAAAAAACTTGATGTATATGGTTATGAGTCAATTGAAAAACCACTCCTTACTACACTTGTAACACAGGAACTACTTCTTTTTATAGGTTCACACGGAACTGGAAAAACTCTTCTTTCCTACACCCTTGCAAAAGCTTTGGGATATAGGGTTGAAAGAGAAAATAAGGAAATTCATGCTAATAAAATATAAATAATGTTAATTAAAATATTTAGAAAGGAATATTCATGCACTTACTAAAACAGCTATTACAAATTAATGAAAATCAGGTTTTTGATCTAATTTTGTCTATTGTAAAAAAACACTATATAAATCAGGTTTATTATAGAAGAAATCATTACATTTTTGCTAAGGGAGAAAAAGATATTTGCCTAATTTCTCATACTGATACACTACGTGATGAGAGATCCCCAATAGAGATCATCGATAACAACAACATTATAAGAGCAGAAGATGATATCCTTGGGGAAGATGACAGAACTGGAGTTTCAATGATGCTGGAATTGATAAATGAAGAAAATAAACCAAGTTTGCTTTTCTGTAATGGTAAAGAGAGAAATTATACAGGTGTCAGAAAATTCATTGAAGATTTTTATTACTTCCCGGATAAAAAAGTTTCTCTTTTCATTGAGTTAGACCGAAGAGGAGAAAATGATGCTGTAACATACAATGAAATCTCAAAACTTTTTTTAGAAGAATATAAATTCTATGAGAAATTTGGATTTAGAAGTACTTCTGGAAGCAAATCAGATATTTACTATCTGACAGATTTTTATAACATTCCTTCAGTAAATTTATCTGCAGGATTTTTCAATGAGCACAGTTCTGATGAGTATATCGATTTAAAAATTTACAGAAAAATAAAAGAGAAAATGAAATCAATATTAGAAAAATATAGAACAGAAACAGACATTACTGAATATATAAATAATATCATACGATCAAATGAGAGATATGATATTGATTAAAATATTTTTGTAATAATTTAATAAAATACAAGGAGGTTTTCATGTCTGTAATAACAAATATAAACAATATTGAACCTGTCAAAAAAGCTTTCTCTTCAGCAAAGAAGAGCATCTTCATCAGTTCAGGATGGATAAGATCTTATTCAATAAGGAATTTATTTAGTGATCTGAAAGCTGAAAAATGCAGTAAACTGGATAT
>CBDUTX010000018.1:0-14185 GCA_965370235.1 uncultured Desulfuromonadaceae bacterium
TAATATAAAGCCATTTATGAGATGTATTCATAATTAATTATATTACTATAGTTTTGATTTTGACAATGTAATTAAATTTACAGATATTTATCATGTTATTTAATAATCTGTAAATATTGAATAATGAGTACAAAATATTTAAGTTTAAAAATGAATAAATTTTATTTCACCGTCACAATGTTGACATATTGATGATATTCAGGCAATCTTACAAAGTGGAATCAGAAAAATATATATGGCATTTACTCCCTGAAGTTTCATTGACCGATATAACTATCTTGTCCCGAAGAATCAATCTCCATCCGATAGTTGCAAAAATATTGATTCAGAAAAATTTTCATAAGGAAAAAATATTAAAATATTTGAAATCAAATTACAATGATATAACACCTCCTGATATCTTTAAGCATATGGGAACAGCCGTAGATAGAATATCCAAAGCAGTTGAAAATAAAGAGAAAATTGTAGTATATGGTGACTATGATGCAGATGGGGTCTGTGCAACAGCAGTACTCCAGACTACACTTCAGACTTTGGGAGCAAATTCCAGACCATTTATACCTAATAGATTGACAGAAGGTTATGGTCTTTCATTGAGTTCTATAAAGAAAATTCATTTATCCGGAACAAATCTTATTATTACTGTTGATAATGGAATTAAAGCTTTCGATGAAATTGAATATGCAAATGAAAATGGAATTGATGTGATTGTGACCGATCACCATCCTGCTCATGATAAAATTCCCAATGCTCTTGCCATATTAAATCCACATCTTGAAGATAATATTACTCCCTATGCAGGTTGCGGAGTTGCTTTTCAGTTAATCAGGGGTCTTGAAGAAAAATATTCCTCTGTGAAATCAGAAGATCTTCTTGATATTGTCTCAATTGGAACTTATACGGATATAGTTCCGATAATTGAGGATAACAGGATTATTGTTGCTGAAGGTCTGAAGAAAATTTCGAATGAAAATCACAGTGGAATAGCAGCTCTATTATCTTCTTCCGGAAGGAAAAGTAATCTAGTAAGCGAGTTTGATCTGGGATTTGTTATAGGTCCAAGACTGAATGCTGCAGGAAGAAAAGGTAGTGCAAACATTGCACTTGAATTATTAAGTGTAAGAAAGGACTTTTCTGCTGCGATGGTCTTTGCCAGAGAATTAGAGAAATTAAATGATTGGCGAAAAGTGGAAATGGAAAAAATTGAAAGAGAAGCAAAAGAAATTATTAATAACCTTGAATATATACCACATGGGATTGTATTGTCCAATCCGGATTGGCATCTTGGTGTATTAGGATTGGGTGCTTCAAGGTTAGCTGAATTATTTAATAGACCTACAATATTACTGAAATTAGAAAGTAAATTTGCAAAAGGTTCAGGGAGAAGTCCAACAAAGGAATTTAATCTCATAGGTGTATTGGATGAATGTTCGGACCTTTTAAAAACTTATGGAGGACATTCTCAGGCAGTAGGTCTTACTCTGTCAGTGGATAATATAGATGAGTTTGCGATAAAATTCGGAAAAGCATCTCAATCAATGTTTAAAGATTTACCAAAAAAACAGATCATCAATATTTCAAGTGAATACATCCCATCCTATGATGATTTTAAGTTGATGAGTGATATCAAAAAATTATCTCCTTTTGGGATGCAGAATGAAAAACCATTATTCATTGCTAAAAATGTTGCCTTAAGTGATTTAAGAATTGTTGGAACAGGACATCTTAAAGCCAGGATGATCACTAAAAAGGGTAAAATTGATACAATTGGTTTTAATCTCGGTCATTACAAAGAGAAAATTACTAATAAAATTGTTGATATTGTCTATTCCCTTTCTTCAAATTCCTGGAATAACAGAACATATATACAGGTGAATATTAAAGATCTGAAGGTTAATAATTAAGTGGAGTTTGTTGGAAATTCTAAATTTCTTACTTTAAAAAAAAATAAAAATGCACATTTCTTTTTTTCAACTAAAAATCTGTCTGACGAAGACTATAATAAAATATTAAGTGAAGGAAAGTGTTATCATCTGAAGTTGCATAAAATTGTATTTTGCAGGGAACAGATTCATTCAGATATCATTTTTATTTATCCTGATAATTCAGAAACTGAATCAGATGGTATAATAACCAGATGCAAAGGTATTGCTATCGGGATAAAAGTTGCTGATTGTGCAGCAGTTTCATTGTATGATCCGATAAAGGGAATTATAGGAATTTTTCACTGTGGCTGGAGAGGTTTATCAGTTCTTATTTTAGAGAAGGCTTTGTCCATGATGAAAAAGATGGGAGTAAAAGAAAATGACATCCATGCTGTTATCTATCCTCATATTTGTGGTGATTGTTATGAAGTAGGAGAAGATGTTGCTTATCTTTTTGGAAATAATTTGTTATATAATTATATAAAAAGAAAAGATGGAAAAATTTATTTAAGTTTGGAAAATGTAATTAAAAGTCAGTTAAGAGCAAAAGGGATATTTATGTTCTATTCAACATCGTATTGTACATACCATGATGAAGATCTTTTTTACTCTTATAGGAGAGAAGGAGATGCTGCAGGAAGAATGTTAGCACTGGCAGTGGTAAAATGACTAAAAGAGAAGAAACCTTTGATGAATTATCAGAAAAAGCTTCTAATCCGGAAGAAACTTTAAAAATTCTTGAACAGATCGATATTAATAATGAAAGGATTAAAGAAAAGTCAAAAAATGAATCTAAAAAACAAATTTCTAAAAAGTCGGATAGTTTTCTTACAGATGATGAAGTAGTTGAAGATATCGGGAATCTTGTTGATGTTGAAAAAATAAATGAAAGGTTTGTAAAAAAGAATATCCATAGTTGGAAAGGTAAATGGAAACTCATTGATCAAAGTAAATCAGATTTAATTCATAAAACCTCAACCAAATCACATGAAAAATCAAATAAACTTTTAAAAAAAGATACTTTTTTTCAGGAAGAAAGTGATAATCTTAAAAAAACTCCTGAATTTGAAGAAGTAGAGGAATTTCTCAAAATTGGTCATGACTCTTCAGAAAAAGAGCAAAATTCACTAGATATAACTGAAATTGATGAAGATACTCTTCTAACAGAAAAAAAAGATGAGTTTTTTTCACTCTTCGATGATATTGAAGATGAATTACAGAATACAAATAAAGTTGATAAGGAGCTTGAAGATAAGTCCATTGATATGGTTGTGGAGGAAATTGGAAGTGAAGAAATTCAAAAACCAGTTAAAACTGAAAAAACAACAGAGCATAATTTATTTTTTATAAAACTGATAAAAAGAATCAAATCATTTTCAGGTGGAAAATTTAAAAATTTAAATTTTAGTCTTTTTGAAGGCTTCGAAGATACGAAATCAACTGAAAAAGATTTTACCCGAAAGAAGATGCTGGATTTAGTAACCATTGATTTTACTTTATTTGCAAAAAGACCTCATGACAGACTTGCTTCAAGACTTTCAATGGAGAAACTCAGGGATAAAAAACTTTTTATTACTTTATTCATTATAACTTCCATCATTTGGATTGTCTTTTTAATTTCTACAGGATTTATAAAAATTCCTACAACAAAATTTGTTCTTGAAACTTATCAGGAATGGGAGGTGAGAATGTCGAAGGATCCAATTATGGATGAAATATTGACAATGAATCGAACAAATAATCTAACACTTTCAGGACAGCAGACAGGTGGGAATAATATTTTTGCAGGTTCATCTGTGTCTACAATATCTTCGGAAGATAATTTAAACGTACAGAATGCTACAGATAAAATAGGAAATGTACAAAGAGCTTTGAGAGTGTTGTCTGCAGAAACATCCTCTCCTTTTGGATCGGGAGATGCATCAATAAGAGAATTTATTGAAAATCCATCTGAAATTTCAATATTTGCATCTTCAGGTAGCCCGATAAGCAGAATTGGAATAGGAGAAGTTATGACCACAATAGGTATTGATACATCACAAATTGGATTTATTTCTGCTCAGGGAGGAGAACTGTCCCATCAAGTGAGAGTGGAGATCTCTAATATTTCTCCTCTGATTGGTGAACCAGCAGCAATTGCTCATAGAAGTGGCGAGAGTATAAACAGAGTTTTTAATAGGTACAGGAGTTCAGTTCAATACACATTCAATAAGTATAAAGATCTATATCCCGATATGTCAGGGAAAATAGTATTTAATATTGTTGTAGATGCACATGGAAGAGTTATTTCAGCTACGATTGCATCAAGCACAATTAATATTGCAGATTTTCAGTCAAGTTTGAAAGAATTG
Source organism: uncultured Desulfuromonadaceae bacterium (assembly GCA_965370235.1). Taxonomy (GTDB): domain Bacteria; phylum SDB-A; class SDB-A; order SDB-A; family SDB-A; genus CBDUTX01. The sequence goes on from CBDUTX010000018.1 coordinate 4,277, forward strand.
ATACTGAAGTGGCAATTCCCGGCTTTGGAAGATACTTTATTGAATCCAGTAACAATTACACTCCCTTTTAATTTTATTGAATTTTAATCTTCTATCTGCGAATCCCCACACACAACCAAACCAAGACACGAATAAAACAATTAACAATTATCAATGTTCAGCTCTGTTTTATCACTAATTAAGTGAATTTGGAAAAAAAATATCAGGAAAGTATTTCATAATTTATGGAAAAATTATCAGGTTTTCGTGTAATTTTTAGAGATATAATTCCATTCTCATCTAAAATATATTCTTCAAATATCTCCTCATTTTCATATTTTCCAATAAGTTTGATAGGAACATTCTCTAAATTTCTCTTTCTGTTTAATTTTTTATCATAAGGGAAGAATATAGTTGAAAATATTCGAACATCTCTTTCTTCGTTATCGTAGTTCTCCAATGCTCCTGCTTCAAAAAATTTAAGTTTTCCAATATTATGATATGGATGATAGGGTACTGCAATTTTTACTAATCTTTCCCCATTACCTGGAATTTTTGTACCTTTGGGGAATATAACATCAAAATATTCATCTTTATGTTTATTAGCAAGCCGTATTACTCCAATATGTCTTGCAGTTCGTGAAGAAACTTTCCCCATATACTGTTGTGCATACATTGCTGCTCCGGTAGCAACTGTTTCAAGCGGTGAAATAGAAAATATTACATCCTTAAAATTTTTTCTAAGCATATCTCTTACGGGAGGAAATATACTACTCCCTCCTGTTGCATATATTTTGATGTCTTCATCTTCAATTAAAGATTTTGTCAGTTTAATAGTCTTTTGTATTAGTTTTTTTGATGCTTTAATGAATTTTTCTGTTTCGATTTCTATATCTTCCTTAAAATGGTCAGTTTCAATATCACCAAGAAGAAAAAGGATAGTTTTCGGAATTCTATCTTTATAGTAATAAAGGCTTTCCTTGATTCTTCTTGCTTCAAGATTGATTTTGTTTTTTTCAAAGAATGTTAAATCATCATAATTAATATTAATTTTTGTACAGACAAGATTGACAAGAATATTGTCGAAATCATTACCACCGAGGTTTGTAATACCTTCAGTTCGGATAGTCTCAAATCTATTATCAAGTATTTTCATAAGTGTAGCATCAAAAGAACCTCCCCCGAGGTCAAAAATTAGAATTTTTTTGTATTTTAAATTCGAAGTAGTAAAATAATCAAGAAATGATGAAACAGGTTCATCGAGCAAAATAATATTGTCAGAAAGCTTAGTTTCAACAGCTGCCTTTCTTACAAGCCATCTCTGAGTTGATGATGCATTTGCAGGAACAGTGAAAACAATATTTGAAAATTTTCCATAAAATTCTAAACTTTTTCTCACCGAATCTGCAACTGAAAGAACGAATTTAAAGAACACTTCTCCAACATCAAATCTTTTAGAACCAATTTTAACGGTGGAACCTTTCCTGTATGTATTTAATCTTCTCTTCAATGAGGAGATAACTTCACTATCTGAATTATAGTAAGATGAAGCTTCAAGACCAAATTTTAATTCTCCATCGACAGATGTGACGATAGAAGGAAATATGTTTTCTGCAATTTCGTAGGATTTTATCCTTAAATAATGTGGAACTACTCTGTAAATTCCATTAAAGTAAACAACGGAGATTGTGTTGGTTGTACCTAAGTCTAATCCCAGATTTATCTCATTCATTTCAGTTCAACCACTGCTTTTAATAACACTTTACCTTTGATTGTTTTATAACCAATTTTATGTACTTTTAAAATTTTTCCTTTTCTTTTATTGTTTTTTACTTCATGGATCAATGGAGTAAATTCTTCATTGATTTTTGGTGCAATTTCTATAAGTTCAGCAAAATCAAGTAATTGATCCAACAGTGGTTTTAAGGTTTTTAAGGAAGGAGTAATTCTTTTAAAACTTCTGTATTTAGATGCGAGCATTGAGAGAGGAAGGTAAAATTTTACCATTTTTTTTTCAACTGCAATGGAAAAATCATCTTCATTGAGTAATTTATTTAATTTTGGGAATTTAGTTTTTAACTTAACTTGTTTTTTTTTCTTTTCCATTGAACCTCCTTGTGAATTTTGATGTTATTGTAATAATAAAATCAAGTCAATTAACAATTAACAATGCCCATTCCCACACACAACCATCCCAAGACACGAATAAATATAATTATCAATTAACAATGCCCAGCACCACACAAAATATGTTTGACAACGAATTACACCTGCCTGCATTAGGCAGGCAAATTACACAAATCCATATTCATCCCAATATGAAGAATCTAGTAACGACGTAGCTTTTACAAAGTCGGATAACCACAGCCTTGTCTCGACGTAGCCTTGGCGTAGTAGGAAGAACACAGAGAAATAAAATATTATTTTTTTTAACTTGAAACTGGTTACTTGCTACTTGTAACTATTACTATGTACAAGAGAATCTCTTCATTCTATAATGAAATTATTATTGAATTTATTTTAAGGAGGGTTTTATGCCTTATGTGAATGTAAAACTTGCAGGAAATATTTCCGAAGAACAAAAGGAAGAAATAGCAGCTCAGATAACTAGAACTTTACATGAAGTTGCTGGAAAACCTCCATCTTTAACTTATGTAATAATTGAAGAGGTTGATAGAGCGAACTGGGCTGTTGGGGGCAAATTACTTTCAAAATAGGAGGGATTTATGAAAAGGATAAAAAAATACATTTTTTTAATCTTCCTAATTTTTATACTTCTACCCTCATGTGAAAAAAGATGGCCTGAAGGTTTGAGTAAGGATTTGATAACTGTATTTGAGAACAATGATATCTATAGAGTTGAAGATATTAATACATATGGTCTGACATCTTTACATTTTGGAGCAGTACAGGGTTCTATTGAAGAGTTGAGAGTATTATTTGAATTTCTTCCGGAAAATTATATCAACAAACAGGATGAAAATGGTAATACTCCTTTATTGTATCTGCTTATGACATGTAAGAATGGTAATATCTGCTATTCATCAGAAGATAATGAAGGTGGAATCGATCATTTGAAAAACTTGATATTCTTGTATGAAAGAGGTGCGGATCTCAATATTGCTAATAATTCCGGGATAACACCTTTTCGAATGGTTATAGAACTCTGTGATAATATAAATGCAGAAGCGATGAAATCTTCTTTGGGTGAGGAAAGCCATAAACTGGAAAAACTCCTCAGATATTTCTACAGAGCTGAAATGATGAAGAATTTTATTAAAAATAAGGGAGGTAGTTTATAAAAAATATTGAAACTATCTTGATCTTAAAATTATGAAAAATAAGATTAAAAAACTTCCCATACAAGTCCACAAGTAAAAATGTGGTAAAAATATAAAAATCATTCCAAAAGCCATTGTCTCTCCCGATTTGTTTCAAACTTCAATAAGAAGTTGAAAGTATATTGATATCTATTTTTCCCATTACAGTCATAATCTTAGCTTGTTCAGCACTGCTTCCTCTTGAAATTGCGATATGAGTTGCATCTGCGGGGGTTTGACCCATAGTCGGATCAATACTAAACCATTTACCCAGGTAAACTTCACACCATGCATGATAATAAAAACCGTCGTCATTTGCATATACAATTCCAACTGCAATTCTTGCAGGAATGCCCGAAGCTCTTAAAAGAGCGGTGAGAAGTGTTGAATGTTCATTGCAGTCTCCTTTTAGAGAATTGAGGACATCAAGAGCAGATGGAATTGTAAAGGTAGGTTCTTTGTCAATGTTTTTGAAAACCCAATCATTCAATAAAATAACTTTTTCAAACGGAGTTACTGCATCTCCAGTTATTTCTTCTGCTGTTGATATGATATCAGAGTTATCACTTTGTATCATTGAAGAGGATTGAATGTACTTACTTACTGAATCGGGTATTGTAAAATTGATATTTTCAATCTCCCGAGCGTAGATCTCAACAATATTGTCTTGTTGAATCTGGTTTGAACATGATATATCTATCTCAAGACCATTGATAAGGGCTTTTAAATATTTTAAGTTTCTCGGATTTTCTATTTGTCTATCGATATCAACTTTAAATTGACGGTATATGTCGGGCGAAATTTCTGCCTGTGACATATCTTCGGCAATAATTCTCGGATGGGATAAAAGTTCCATCTGAAGTGCTGTCATTTCCTGTTTTACAAGTTTATCATGTTCATCGAGCCATATTTCAATTGGTATACCTAACATTGTAGCACGATAATGTTTTAAGAGACCGTATTCAGGATTAGTATCAATACCCATGTCCTCAATAAGTATTTCAACAACCTGTTGGGTGCTTGGTTCAAATATCTCGATTAAAACCTGATCTTCATCCCCAAAAAATCTTACAGCATCGACAAGTGTCAAAGGAAGTCTGCCAGCTGCATATACTTCTTCTTCTTCTGAATTATTACTGTAAAGGTTCAGGTATATTGAATCATTCTTATATAAACCTTTGATTGATAATATCTGATCTTCACTTGTAATCCTGTAGAAGAAGCTGTCTATGTATCCATCTTTACTGCCATAGCTAACACCTTTTGTATTGATTTCTATTCGTCTGGATCCGGCTGTTAACTGCATAGTCATAAATTCCCTTTCTCTCAGTGATAAATTTTCAAGTGTATCAAGAGAAAATACCGCATAACCTATTTTATTCCCTGCAATATACATACTCAACCAGTCATCCTGATCGGTAAACTGAAAATCAAGCTGCTTATCAACATATGAATTAGTTCCTGACAAATTATTTGCTTCGGAGGAGCAGTTGATATTAAATATCAAGGTTACTGATAATATTAAAAGAGAGAGTCTTATGTACATTTAAATTCCTCCATCCAATCTGCTCATGTAAAGAGGGAACACAGATGTTAATTCCAAAACTTCCGCTCTTACTTTTTCGATTATACTTTCATCTTCGTAATTTGATAAAACTTTATTTATTAATTGTGCAATTATTTTCATCTCATAAGGACCCATGTTTCTTGTTGTTAGAGAGGGAGTCCCAAGTCGAAGACCACTGGCTATGAATGGTTTTTCAGGGTCAAATGGAATGGTGTTTTTGTTTACTGTTATTCCTGCTTTATCAAGAATATCCTCAGCCTGCTTACCGGTAACATTTTTTGGTCTTAGATCGACAAGCATGAGGTGCGTGTCTGTTCCTCCTGAAACCAATCTGAACCCAAGAGATGAAAGTTCATCTGCAAGAGATTTTGCGTTTTTTACTGTTTTTTCCTGATATTCTTTAAATTCAGGCTTTAGAGCTTCAGCAAATGCTACTGCCTTTGCAGCTATAATGTGCTCTAAAGGTCCCCCCTGTATGCCGGGGAATACCCATCTGTTAACTGATTTATAATGGTTTTTATTGCATAATATTAAACCGCCCCTCGGACCCCTTAGGGTTTTATGAGTTGTTGATGTTACAACATCTGCCAAATCTATTGGAGAATTGTGCAAACCTACAGCAACAAGACCTGCAATATGAGCCATGTCGACAACGAGATAAGCTCCTACATCATCAGCAATTTCCCTGAATTTTGAAAAAATCATTTCTCTCGGATATGCACTTGCTCCTGCAATAATCAATTTTGGTTTAGTTTCTCTGGCAAGTTTCAGAATTTCATCGTAGTTAAATTGTTCAGTTTCAGGATCAACTGTATAGTGAACCATATTGAAGAAAACACCTGAAAAGTTGATCGGATGACCATGAGTGAGATGCCCTCCATGAGAGAGATCCAGTCCCATTACAATGGGTTTTGGAGCACCCTCTTCCCATTCTTCAGGTTTTAAAAGAGAAAAGTAAGCCGCCATATTTGCTTGACTGCCGGAATGGGGTTGAACATTTGCTCTTTCTGCATTAAAAAGTTTCTTAACTCTGTCTCGTGCAATTTTTTCCGTAATATCCACAAAGTGACATCCTCCATAATATCTTTTACCTGGATATCCTTCCGCATATTTATTTGTCATAACAGAACCCATTGCTTCAAGGACAGCTTCACTGACAAAATTCTCTGAAGCTATCAATTCCAGATTATCAGCCTGTCGTTTTGTTTCATCATATATTGCCTGAGAAACCTCCGGATCTGTTTCTGACAAAACTTCCATATATTTCCTCCTTAAATTTCTTTAATAAGTGATTATAAACAGGTTTATTTTAACTGTCGAGAAGATCAATTCTTTTTATATGTCTTTCTCCATCGAATGTTTCTTCAAGCCATATAGTGATCCATTGAGAGATCAGTTCAAAAGAAAAATACTCGGCAGATAGTACAAGAACATTAGCATTATTGTGATGTCTGCTTGAGATAATCTGTTCTCTGGATGTACAGAGAGCTGCACGTATTCCTTTATATCTGTTAGCAGCCATGGACATACCGAGACCTGAGCCGCATAATAATATGCCCATTTCAGCTTTTCCTGTTATTATATTCTGAGCTACTTTTTCAGCATAAATCGGATAATCAGTAGATATTGAACTATCAGTTCCGATATCTATGACATCATGCCCCATGTATATCAGCAAATCGGATACTTTATATTTGAGTTCAAAACCTCTGTGATCACTACCAATTGTTATTATCATTTTTATTTCAAATTAAGATTTTCTTTATCTATGAATTATAATTACTATAATATTGCATTAATCTACTTATTGCAAATTTTATTTAATGAAAAATCTAACAAAGAGGTGTTTTTGACAAACAGATTGGTTAAGATAATCGGAGGAGGACTTTCAGGCTCTGAAGCAGCATGGCAGCTTTCCTCACACGGAATAGATGTTGAGCTTTATGAGATGAGACCTTCAAAAATGACACCTGTACACAAAACAGCAGATTTATCCGAATTGGTGTGTTCAAATTCGTTCAAGAGTATAGAGCATACAAATGCTCATGGTTTGCTGAAAAAAGAACTTGAATTATTGGGTTCTTTTATTCTTTCCACAGCAAAGAAGTGTCTTTTACCCGGAGGGAAAGCTCTTGTAGTGGACAGACATAAATTTTCACAATACATTACGAAATCCCTGGAAGAAAATCCAAAAATTAAGATCATTCGCACAGAATGTGTTGATCTTACACATACAATGACAATTATTGCATCAGGTCCAATGACATCTGCAGAATTACTCGAAGTTCTTCAGAAGATTATCGGTTGTCAATATCTCAATTTTACAGATGCAATAGCGCCGATAATATCAATTAAAGGAATTGATATATCAAAGTGCTTTTACGGCAGCAGATATCAATCAGGTAAGGATTACCTGAACTGTCCTTTTGATAAGGATCAATATTTGCATTTTGCAGATGCTCTTGTTAAAGCTGAGATAGTTTCATCTTCAGGAGATGAGAGTGTTTTTTTTCAGGGCTGTATGCCTGTCGAGGAAATTGCAAGAAGAGGCATTGATTCAATACGCTATGGTTTAATGAAACCAAAGGGATTGGTAGATCCGAAAACAGAAAAAGAAGCTTATGCAATTTGCCAGCTCAGGAGAGAAGATCAGGAAGGTGATAAATGGAATATGGTCGGTTTTCAGACAAGGTTGCTTTACACAGAACAGAAGAGAGTATTTTCAAAAATCCCTGGACTTGAAAATATACATATATTGAGATATGGGCAGGCACATAATAATTTTTATGTAAACTCCCCTGAAATACTTGAGGAAGATTCTCTTTTTATAAGAGACAGAGAAATTGCAATTGCCGGACAGTTGACAGGTGTTGAAGGTTATATTGAATCAACTGCAATGGGTTTTCTTGCTGCTCTATTTGTTATTGGGAGAATAGAGGGAATTGATATTGCTCCTCCTCCTGTCCAGACAATGCTCGGAGGATTGTTTGGACATCTTCACAGGAGTAGTAAGGATTTCCAACCTCATGCCTCTGCCTTTAACCTTGTTCCTCCACTTGATGAGAAGATAAGAAGTAAAAAGGAGAGGAAGAAAAAATATGCAGAGAGAGCTATAAATAAATTAGTCGAATGGAAAAGAGGGTCGGGGCTTGCATTTTTAAACCACAGAGAGCACCTGCCTGCAGCAGGCAGAGCCCATCCCCAGCCATAAGAATTTTATCCACTAATGCTCACGAATCCCTTTCCCCTTCATCTCAAAGACACGAATTTGCACGAACGCACTACCCAACCTGTAAGAATAAAACTCAGATGACAGGATGACAGGATCGTTTCACATAATATATTATCAACTTGGTAAAATGAATAAATTCATTTCACCTTCTTAGATAATCTAATTTTTTCTAAGAATATCTGATTACTTCAGATGTGAAACAATACACAGATTAAGAAAATGAACAATAAAAAATACAGCCAGTCCAATATATGAATTTTTGCCACAGAGAAACACGGAGGAACAATTAACAATGAGCAATAAACAATGATCAATGCCCAACCACACCAAGAAAAATAAAAATTCAGAGAAGAAATGATGAAATCTTTTTACTTCGTAAAAATCTCTCATCAACAAAAAACAAAATAGTAGGGACAGGTCGAGACCTGTCCGATTGATAAACAGAAAATCAAAAAACCAAAAATTTTCCAGATTGTTGATAATCGGAGGAAGTAAATCTGTATATATAAGCACCACTGTTTGGAAGTGTAGTATTTACTTCATGATCTCCATGAGAGAAATTGTCAGAAACAGGAGTTAATATTAGTCGTCCTGAAAGATCGAATATTTCAAGTTTGATATAATCCGATTGAGGAAGAGAGAAATTAAATTCTATATTTTCATTCTGTTTTGAAATATATGAAATGTTTATATATTCAGGATTATTGTTTATAACCTGTTCTTCAATACCAAGAGCATATCCAAGTGAATCTGTTTTAATTATGTAAAAATCATCCTCGCCTGCTCCATAAGAATTTGTAACTCCTGCAATTATATACCCACCATCTGAAGTCTGTTCAATTGCTCTTCCGTAATCCCCTCCTGATCCTCCGTACTCTGCAGACCACAATGAATCCCCATCTTTATTAAATTTAATTAAGTAAAGATCCCCATTTCCACCTGTTATTATACATCCGCTGTCTTCTGTGGGAGCTACATTCTGTCCTGAATAATTTCTTGTCCAGATTGTGTCTCCTATTGAATCGGTTTTTATTATATGACTATTTCCAACATAGTCATTACAAGCCAAAATAAAGCCGGAATCATGTGTCTCTTTAACGGATTGAATCCCAGCTCCATTGAAGTATCCTTTATGCCATAATATATTTCCTGTTGAATCAAATTTAGTTAATGATAAATTTAAAGAGGATACCCCCCATATACCTGCAACATAACCTTGATCATAAGATTGAGTAACTGAAGTATAAGTAAATGGTTCTCCCCATATTGTTGTCCAAAGAGAATCACCCTGTTTGTTTACTTTTAAAATAAATCCATCGTCTGCACCTACTGCAGTTCTACCAACAATAACATAACAACTATCAAAAGTTTTATCTATATCATAAGGGCAATCATATATAGTTAATCTGTAAATTTTTGACCAGATAGAATCCCCGTTAACATCTGTTTTAATTAATAAAATATCGCTTGATGTACCTAAATTTACAATACCTGTGAAAACATATCCGCTGTCGTAATCTACTTCAATATCATGAACCAATTTATAAGCACTTATACTATCATATACTTTGGACCACATTGTATCGCCATGTTGATCAAGTTTTAAAATCCACACATTATCACAATATGATCCGAATATTTCGGTTGAACCAATAACAATATATCCTCCGTCTGGAGTTTGTTTAACTGAATAAGCAATATCATCATCAACTCCGCCATAAACCTTAGTCCAGGTTATTGACTGGGAATGAAGGAATGAAAAGAAAAAAAGAAATATTATTAATGATAAGAATAATTTTTTCATAAACATA
>CBDUTX010000019.1:0-14120 GCA_965370235.1 uncultured Desulfuromonadaceae bacterium
TTTTCCTTTTAAATTTATTGGAGTTCTAAAAACCGAAGTTGGTCTTATGGCTTCGTGCGCAGCTTGAACATTTTTTTTCTTGTCAGAATAAAACCTGTATTTCTCAGGAACTAATTTTTCATATCCTGATTTCTTGAGATAATTTCGAACTTCATTTTTTGCCTGTGCAGATACTCTTGTCGAGTCAGTTCTCATATATGTTATAAGTCCTATTGTTTCATTATCCACATCCAAACCTTCAAACAGCTGTTGGGCAATCACCATAGTCTTCTTTGCTGTCATGCCAAGATATTGGACTGCATCCTGCTGTAACGTACTCGTTGTATAAGGAGGGTAGGGTTTTCTCTTTTTCTTTGTTTTTGAAATGTCTGATAGAACAACTTTATCTTTTGATATCACATCAACTACAGCTTTAGCTTCCTTTTCCGATGTTATTATTACTTTTTTTCCTTTGAATTTATCAAGTTTAGCAGTGATTGACTCTCCATTCTTTCCCAGATCAAAATCAATTGTCCAGTATTCTTCAACTTTAAATTTCTTTCTCTCTTTTTCTCTATCGGCTATCAATTTTAATGTCACCGTCTGTACTCTTCCGGCAGATAAACCTTTTTTTATTTTCTGCCATAGAAGGGGACTGACTTCGTAACCAACAAGCCTATCCAGTATTCTTCTTGTCATTTGAGCATCGATTTTGGTTATGTCAAGTTCTGAAGGTTTCGTCAAAGCTTCCTTAATGCCCTGGGGAGTAATCTCAAAAAACAACAGTCTTTTTATTGCTTTTCCCTCAGGTAATTCTTCCTTTATATGATTAGCTATAGCTTCACCTTCTCTGTCAGGATCTGTAGCAATATATATTGTACCAGCTTTTTCTGCTGCTTTTTTTATCTTCTCAATGAATTTCTTTTTATTTCTCAGATAGACAATTTTTGTCTTAAAATTGTTTTCAGGCTCTACACCGAGTTGTGAAACAGGAAGATCTTTAATATGTCCTAAAGTTGATAGAACGACAAACTTATTATCAAGATATTTTGAAATTGTTTTAGCTTTAGTTGGAGACTCAACTATTAATAAGTCTTTACTCAATTTTACTCCTTGATGCCATAATGCCATTTACCAGCATCGAAACTGCTTTAATATTTAATTTATCTTCTACCTTTCCCATATCGCCTTTGTCAATAATATTGAGGAAGTGTTGAACTTCCCCGTCATTTAATATCTCGTAATCCAAAAATTGTAGAAAATATACAATTGCATCATCTGTCAAATTATCGACAAGAGATATTATCAGTTCATCTGACAACATGACATTATCACTTTTTAAAATTTCTTCCTTTTTAAAAAATAAAGAAAGACTGTTCTGGATTTCATCTCCAGTAATTCCAAGAAGTTCAAGCTCTTCTATTATTTTTCCGATATCCTCACCTTTAACAATTCCACTGTATAATGATCTGAGAAGTTGATTCCTAATAATTTTATCTTCCTGCAAATTATCCTCCACTTAAAACTATATTATAATCTAATAGATATTATTTGAATAAATCAGATAAAAAGAAATTGCTATTATACACATTCGAACAAACATATCAAGAAGTTTTGCATTACATGATCCATAACCTAAATATAATATAAAATATTAAAAAGCAAAGAGTAAATGTTTTAATATTATTTCCTTGTTTACTTGAAATAAATTGTTAAATAAATTAAAATACAGTTTTTGATAATGTAATATTGAAAATAATACAAGGAGGATTTGATGACTTTTCCAGCTTTTCTATTTCTTTTTCTTGCAGTTGCATCAGGAATAGCTCTTTTTGCAATAAATAAAAAAATTTTTGCTGTTATAGCAATTGCATTTTTTATAATAGCAGCTTTTTTTGCTCAAACACTTGTTATAATCGATGCAGGAGAAGTAGGTCTTCAGATTTTATTCGGGCGGGTTCTTCCTACCACATTATATGAAGGTCTACATATAAAAAATCCTCTTGCCCGTGTAGTAACTTATTCCATAAGGTTGCAGGAATATACTATGAGCATTGCAGAAGGCGAAGGAGCTAAATATTCTTCCGATCCAATAACTGCAAGAACTTACGACAATTCTGAAATCACCGTTGACGTAACTATCTGGTGGAAAATAAACTCCGACTCAGTCGGTTTTATTTATTCAAGAGTTTCTGCCAATATGGAAAATTTAAAGGATTTGATAATAAGACCTTCTTCAAGAGCAGTGATAAGAGATGTTTTCAGTCAATATAAACTGGATGAATGTTTTAGAAAGAGAGATCAAATCCGTGAGCTTCTCCAGATTAAAATGAGTGAGCAACTTTCAACAAAGGGAATTTTAATAGACAATGTACTCCTTAGAGAGATAAGACCACCTGAGATCGTTGATCAAGCAATTCAGCTCAAACTCGCTTCAGAGCAGGAACTTCAGCAAAGAGACTATGAAATTCAAATTGCCCAGAAAGACTCGATTAAAAAAGTTGTTGAAGCAGGAGGTATAGCTGAATCACAGAGAATAATTACAGTAAATCTTTCTCCGATATACAATCAGTGGAATGCAATAGAGGCGATCAAAGATATGGGAAAATCAGGAAATAATATGATAGTTGTCGTACCTACATCAACAGAAGGAACAGGAATACCTATTATTTTAAATGCTGATAATCAATAATCTATACACAGAAATAATCTCTAGTCTGTTTTTCATCTTCGAGGGTTGTGTGTTCCCCATGCCCTGGATAGACATCATAGTTTTGTTTAAAGGAATAATATAAATCCAGAGAACTGCAGAGATTTTGTAAATTTCCGGTTGGCAGATCGGTTCTGCCAACACTTCCTTTAAATAAAATGTCACCTGTAAAAATAATGTTACCAAGCTGAATTGACATGCTGCCCTCAGTATGTCCGGGAGTATGATATAATTTAATCATTTCTTCATTAAAAACAAGTGTTTGTTTATGTTCTGCAAAAATATCAATGTTAAATTTTTTTATTTCCTTTAAAAAAATTGATTCACCTGTTAAAAGAGGATTCGACAAATTATCTGCATCTTCCCGGTGCATAACAGTTACAATATCCGGACAGATCTCCTTAACTTTTGACACTCCTGAGATATGATCATAGTGATTATGTGTCAGTATTATATATTTAGCTTCTTTTTTCAATGAACTTAAATAGCTGCTGAGCTGATGATCTTCAAATCCGGGATCGATAACAATAAAAGTCTTTTCGCTTTCAATAATATAACAATTTGTCTGTAGTTCTCCCAGTATAAATCTCTTTATTTTCATAAATCCTCTCTATTTTATGATGTATAAAACTATTTAATAAAGTATAGTTCGAAAATTTTCATCTGTACACTGAGATATCTTTGACTATAATTTGCTCTACATACATATTCACAAGAAGTACTCCATTAACTATAAAGTAAATCTTTGTATTATCCTTTTTCTTTATGATAATATAATAAGGTAGATATCGTTTATGTTAATTTTTCTGAAATTACAATTTATTTCTTGATTTGTAACGAATTTTATCTTATTTCTTAATGCTATGAAAAATTACATAATAACAATCGATGGACCTGCCGGATCTGGAAAAAGCACGATTTCAAAGAAACTGGCTGAATTATTGAACTTTTTATATCTCGATACCGGTGCGATGTACAGAACAGTTGCACTTTTCTTTATCTTAGAAAATATATCTTTGACCGATAGTGAAGAAAAAATCATCAAAGCTCTTGAGAAAATCGATATATCATTTGAAAATTCCAGGTTATTCCTAAGTGGGGAAGAAGTTGAGGGAAAAATTAGAACACCTGAAATAACAAAATTTTCAAGTCCTGTAAGCGCTCTGCCCGGTGTGAGAAAAAAAATGATTGATCTTCAGAGAAAAATAGGTAATAAAAGAAATCTTGTCTGTGAAGGCAGAGATATGGGAACAGTCGTTTTCCCTGAAGCAAATCTTAAAATTTTTCTTACAGCATCTGTTGATGAAAGAACTGAAAGAAGGTTTAAAGATTTTGCAAAAACGGGAGATGATATCTCATTTGAAAAATTAAAAGATGAAATTATCATTAGAGATAAAAGGGACACAGAAAGGAAATTATCACCTCTTATACAAGCTGAAGATGCTGTATTGATCGATACGACAAAAATATCAATTGAAAAAGTTATAGAAAAAATACACTCCCTTTTCAAAGGAAAAATTCATGCCCTCTAAGTTATGGTCATTTACACATTTAGTAAGTTTTCCAATCTTTAAGGTTTTACTTGGTTTGAGGATTAAAAATACAGAATTCCTCCCTAAAAAAGGATCATTTATCATTGCTGCAAATCATCAGAGTAATTTTGATCCGCCTGTAGTTGCATTTTCAATATTCCCAAATGAGTGCTATTTTATTGCAAAAGAAGACCTTTTCAACATTCATCCTTTATACTCACTTCTTCTTAAAACATATCATACAATCAAGATAAGCCGTAATAAAAGAGATATAAAAGCTTTTAAAGAAGGATTAAATAAAATAAGAAATGGTTTTAGTCTCATTGTGTTTCCTGAAGGAACAAGAAAAAAAACAGATCATCTTGAGGATATAAGAGCAGGAGCTGCATTTTTCTCAATCAAATCAAACGTTCCGATGATCCCGTGTTATGTAAATTACAGAAACCTTTCCCTTTCATCAATTTTCAAAGGGTATACAAATATAAATGTTATATTTGGAAAACCCATAATACCAAAAAAGGACATAAAAACAGTTTCTAAAATTGCTTTGGAAATGGCTGAGCTATGGAAGAAACAGATGGAGGAATTATGCCGGTAGAAATTGCTAAAAAATCAGGATTCTGCTTTGGTGTAAAAAGAGCAATAAATATGGCAGAGGAAACATTAAATAATTCTTCTAATAGAGACAAACCTATATATATACTGGGAGAAATTATCCATAATCCACAGACAGTTGAAATGCTTAAGAATAAAGGAGCTATTTCAATTACCATTGATCAACTTGAGAAAGTAAAACCCGGCAAGCTTATTCTTAGAAGCCATGGAGAACCCCTGGAGATAATTGAAAAATCAAAAAAACTCGGCTTTGAAATTATAAATACTGTTTGTCCTTTTGTTAATAAAGCTCTTGAAGTTGCAAGTTTATACGCTAAAAGCAATCATAAGATCATAATCATCGGTAAAAAAGAACATCCTGAAGTCAAATCTCTTTTGTCTCATACACTGTACAGTGCTACGGTAATAGGTTCTACAGAAATGACCAAAGACCTTAATATTTCAATAAAAGATAAAGTAGTAATTATTGTACAGACTACTTTTTCAGGAAGTTTGTTTAAAAATATACTTGGTGAAATAGTCTTGCTTTCTGGTGAGACAAAAGTTTATAATACAATCTGCAATGCGACATACAGTAGAAGAAGTCAGGCGATATCTGTTGCAAAAAAAGTTGATCTGAATATAATCGTAGGCGGTAAAAACAGTTCTAACACAAGAGAACTGACAAAACTCTTGATTGAAAACGGATATATGGCTCATCAGATCGAAAGAGCTGATGAGCTCGATGAAAGACTTTTCTCAGGTATTGATAAAGTAGGAATTACAGGAGGAGCTTCAACCCCTATCTGGGTAATTGAGGAAGTTAAAAACAAAATTGAAATTATATTAAATAAGAATAATGTTGGTATATAGTTTATAACCTTTAAAATAAATTTTCGGAGGATGTATTGAACAAAGAAGATGTAGTAGTAGAAGTTAATAACAATGAAACCGATAACTTTGTAGACGCATGGGGCTTAACTGATGATGAACTCTCAGTACTGGTCGATAAGTATTCCCCTTCTATTGAAGAAGGTAAAATCGTAAAAGGCATAATTGTAAGGATCGGACAAAAAGATGTTATTCTTGACATCGGACAGAAAAGTGAAGGAATTTTGCCTATAGGTGAATTTTCTGATTCAGATCAGATCCAAGAAGGTGAAGAAATTGAAGTTTTCCTTGAAGAACTTGAAGGAGAACAGGGTTTTGCGATTGTTTCAAAGAAAAAAGCAGATTTTATCAAAGTATGGGATGATATCAAATCTGCTTATGACGATAAAATACCCGTAGAAGGTACTATACTTCACAGAGTGAAAGGTGGAATGATCGTATCTGTATTTGGTGTCGAATCATTTCTCCCCGGAAGTCAAATTGACCTTCGTCCATGTAAAGACATGGATGCACTTGTAAATAATACTTTCAAATTCAGAATAATTAAATTGAACTGGAAGAGAAGGAATATTGTAGTTTCGAGAAGGCAGATACTTGAAGAAGAAAGAGAAAAAAGAAGAAAGGAACTCTTTGAAGAACTCGACACAGGCAACATACTGGAAGGTAAAGTCAAAAATATAACACCTTTTGGAGCTTTTATAGATCTTGGTGGTGTAGATGGATTACTACATATAACTGATATTTCATGGGGAAGGATACAACATCCTTCTGAGATTTTAACTTTAGGAGATTCTGTACAGGTAATGGTAATCGGTATTGAAAAAGAAAAGAACAGAGTTTCTCTTGGGATGAAACAACTGGTTCCGGATCCATGGAAAAATATAACAGAGAAACACCCGGTGAATTCTAAAGCAAATGGAAAAGTTGTCTCTATGACTGATTACGGAGCTTTTATTGAACTTGAAAAAGGTGTTGAAGGACTTGTTCATATTTCGGAAATGTCATGGACAAAACATATAAAAAAACCGTCTGACATACTTGAAATCGGACAGATTATTGAAACAGTTGTACTTAATATTGATCCCGAAAAACAGAGAATTTCTCTTGGTTTAAAACAAATTAGTCCTGACCCCTGGACAACTATCGATGAAAAATATCCAATTGATTCAATTGTTGAAGGAAATGTCCGAACAATCACAAATTTCGGAGCTTTTGTTCAGATTGAAGAAGGAATTGACGGATTAATTCATGTTTCTGATATGTCCTGGGTCGACAGAATAGAGACTCCAAGAGAGATACTAAAGGAAGAAATGGATGTTAAATGCAAAGTCTTGAAAATCGACAAAGAAGCAAAAAAAATATCTCTTGGACTTAAACAGATGGAAGACGATCCTGTACAAAAATTTATTGAAAAACATGATGTTGGAAATATAGTTACCGGATTCATTGTCGAGTTAAGAGAAAGAGGAATAGTTGTCAAACTTGAAGATAATGCAAGAGGATTTATTCCGTTTTCTCATCTCATTCATGACAATATTAAAAAACCATCTGATTCGTATAATGTCGATGATGAACTCAAATTAAAATTAATTGAAATGGAATCAGACGGCAGAAGAATTGTTTTATCAGAACGTGAAGCTGTTAGAGATGAATTGGAAAAAATCAATGATTCTTCTCAAGATAATTCTTAATACAGCATAAAGTGAGCACAGCACTTGGAATAATACCTTTGAGAATGGCTTCTTCCAGATTACCGGGGAAACCCCTTTTGCAACTTGGGGATAAGCCAATTTTTGTCTGGGTTGTTGAAAAAACATTACAATGTCCTGATCTTGATAAAGTTATTATTGCAACAGAATCAGAAGTAATTATCAAAGAAGCAAAAAAATATGGTTTCACATCAATTTTAACACCAAAAATGAATACAGGTTCTGACAGAGTTGCCTGGGTTGCCAGAAAAGAATCAGAATATGACATTGTGGTCAATATACAGGGAGATGAACCTTTTTTAAATTTTAATGATATCTCCTCTGTAATTTCCTCTTTAAAAGAGAATAGGAATGCAGATGTTTCAACTCTTTTTAGATATTTCGACGATGATGAAGATCCGAACATTATTTCCTCTGTAAAGGTGGTCACCGATGATAAAGACTTTGCTCTTTACTTTTCAAGACTTCCAATTCCATATTCGATAAACAAAATTGAAGTTAAATACAAAAATCACATAGGAATTTACGCTTACAGAAAAGAATTTCTTTTAAAGTTTTCAAAGAAAAAATCCTCTGCTCTTGAAATATATGAAAATCTGGAACAGTTAAGAGCACTGGAAATGGGTGCTAAAATAAAAGTAATAAAAACAAATAATAAATCTTTTGGAATTGATACTCCTGAAGATTATAAAAGAGCAATAAAAATGATAAATTCGGGATATAAAGATGGCTGAAAAATTTGTTGTTGTCGTTGGGGGAGTAATAAGTGGTGTAGGAAAAGGAATTGCTACTGCTTCAATTGCAAAAATACTAACAGAATACGGTTACAAAACTACTGCAATTAAAATCGATCCATACATAAACTGTGATGCAGGTACCCTAAGACCTACGGAACATGGGGAAGTTTGGGTTACAAGTGATGGAGGAGAAATTGATCAGGATCTTGGAAATTATGAAAGATTCATAGGCGAAGAAATTCCAAAAATAAATAATATTACAACAGGTCAAATTTACAAGAATATTATTGAAAAAGAAAGAAGGGGTGAATTTCTAGGAGAAACTGTTCAATTCATTCCTCACATACCCAACGAAATTGTCAGAAGAATAGTGTTAGCAAGTAAAGATTATGATATTGCAGTAATTGAGGTTGGCGGGACAATAGGTGATTATGAAAATATCCCCTATCTTTTTGCCCTGAAGAGCATTGAAAGAAAACTTGGCAATAACAGTGTTGGATATGTTCTGATAACATTCCTCCCAATTCCCAATCATGTTGGCGAGATGAAGACAAAACCGACACAACAGGCGATCAAACTTCTGTCTCAACATGGTATTCTTCCTGATATAATTCTCTGCAGGGCAAAAAAAGAACTTGATCAAATCAGGAAGAAAAAAATTGAAATTTATGCAAATATTCCTGCAGATATGGTAATTTCAGCTCCGGATATATCTACAATATATAAAGTTCCATTGAATTTTGAAAAGGAAAATCTCGGAAAAAAAATATTAAAAATTTTGGATCTGAAACCTAAAAAACAATGTGACTGGACTCAATGGAATCAAAAGGTTTCTCAAATTATCAACCCTTCAAAAAAGATAGAAATTGGAATTGTCTGTAAATATATTGAAACAGGTTATTACTATCTTGAAGATTCTTACATATCAATTAAACAGGCGCTTGAACATGCAGGAGCTGCTTTTAACTGCAAAGTGAAAATCAACTGGAAAAGTGCTAATTGTTATGAGGACAATCCAGGTGAAATAAATAATCTAACGGATTACGACGGTATTATTGTTCCTGGCGGTTTCGGTTCATCCGGATTCGAAGGTAAAATAGCTGCCATAAAATCTGCAAGAAATAACGACATTCCATTTCTCGGACTATGCCTTGGAATGCAGCTTGCAGTTGTTGAATTCGCCCGTAATGTTCTTCTTCTCGATGATGCAAATACTGTTGAAAATAATCCTGACACAAATAATCCAATGGCAATATTACTTCCATCACAGATTGAAGTAATGGCAAATTCCAGATATGGTGCTTCGATGAGACTCGGTGCATATGTTGCTAATATTAAAAATAATTCGATTGTCTATGAACTTTACAAAAAATTCGGAAGACTTGAAGAAGATACTGAAATGCTCAACAAATTAAAGGAAAATCCTAAAAATCAATTCAGAATTGGAATAATTCCTGAAACGAAGGGTCTATCACAGGTTATTGAAAGACATAGACATAGATATGAAATTAACCCTGACTACATAGATGACCTGGAAAAAGCAGGTATAATTTTTTCCGGATTTCACATACCCAAGGAATATCCTTCATTTTCACTAATGGAATTCATTGAACTTCCTTCTCATACTTTTTTTGTAGCAACTCAAGCACATCCTGAATTCAAGTCAAGATTACATGATCCATCTCCTATCTTTTTAGGATTTGTTGAAGCATGTTTGAAAAAACACTATGAAAAATAAATATAAAAATATCAACACAGTAATTATTGATGTAGACGGAACTCTAACCGATGGAAGGATTGCAATTGGAGAAAATGGAGAAGAAATCAAATTCTTTTACGCAAAGGATGGACTTGGCATAAAATTACTTCAACATGCCGGACTCAATGTTGTCATCTGCTCAGGAAGAATATCAAAGGCAACAGAATTCCGTTGTAGAGAATTGAATATAGATCAGATTTATCAGGGAATAACAGATAAAGGTAAATGGCTTGTAAATTATATGCAGGATAAAAACCTGAAAAAAGAAAATTTAGCTTATATCGGAGATGACCTGTCTGACATACCAGCAATGAAAAATACAGCCTGGTCAGTCTCTGTTTCAGATGCTGCTGATAAAGTAAAACTAGTCTCGGATTTTACAACATTCAAAAAAGGTGGAAAAGGAGCTGTTAGAGAAGCAATTGAATTTTTGCTGAAGGAGAAAAAACTCTTGAACGATGACTCAGGAGAATAGATTGGATATATTAAAAATTGCTCGTAATGTTATTGATATAGAAGCAAACAGTGTTAAAAGCTGTCTTGAAATAATAGATATTACATTCCTTAAGATAGTTGAAAAGATATTAAATACAAAAGGAAAAGTTATTGTCTCCGGAATTGGAAAATCAGGTTTGATTGGAAGAAAAATTGCAGCTACTCTTTCTTCGACAGGAACTCCATCTCTTTTTATTCATGCATCAGAAGCTTTACATGGAGACATCGGAACTCTTCAAAACACAGATATCGTTTTATTGATCTCGAAAAGCGGAAATTCAGATGTTCTTCTGCAGCTTATTCCGGTTTTTAAAAAAATTGGCGTCTACATCATTCTTTTTACCGGTAATTCTAAAGCTCAACTTGCTGAAAATGCTGACATTGTTCTCAATATAGGTGTCCATAAGGAAGCATGTCCATTAGATCTTGCTCCAACATCCAGTTCTATTGCCACACTTGCTCTTGGAGATGCTCTGGCAATTACACTTTCAACAATAAAAAACTTCAAAGCAGAAGATTTTGCTCTCAGACATCCCGGAGGAACCCTTGGTCGAAGACTGCTTGACAGAGTAAAAGATCACATGCTCACTTCTTCGGAGAATGTACCTGTTGTCAAATCAGGTTCCGATATGAAAAATGTTATCATTGAGATGACAACAAAAAGAGGTATTACATCTGTAATTGACGAACAGGGTCTGGTTACAGGAGTGATAACTGATGGAGATTTGAGAAGAGCAATAAATGGTAAAGGAGATATTTTTAAATTAAAACCCGAAGATATTATGACATCAAATCCAAAAATCACCCATCCTGATGAATTAGCTATTTCTGCTGTAAAAAAAATGGAAGATAACGGTATAACAGCTTTAATAGTGATAAGTAATGATAAAAGACCAACAGGAATTATTCATCTTCACGACCTTATGAGAGCAGGTGTCATTTGAGTTTTTCAGCAATATCTAAAATAATATTTTCTCTTTTTACTTCAATTTCAATTATTCTTTCACATAATTATTTTGAACTTATGATAATTTGGCTAGTTATAACTATTTTTTATATATCATTAAATAATTTTAAACGGATATTAATTTCATTCATTCTTTATTTGGTGAGTTATTTTCTTCTCAGGAATAATATTCTTCCAATCTCAATTTACAAATTATTTTCTCTTATATCTTTTTCATTAATAATGTCAGGTTTGATATTATTAGATGATATTTCTAATCTCCCTTTCTGGAAACACATTCCTCTTTCATTAGATTTTTTTCTTATCGGTCATTTGACATCAGCTTTTCTACCCCATCTTAAAAAAGATATTATCACTGCATGGAATTATCTTATCTCAAAATACAGTTTGAAAAAATCTAAGTTAAAATCTCTGAAAATGTTGTTATTTGCATTGTTAATAAAAATTAGAGATAGAAAATCCGAACTTTCCATAACATTACTTTCCCGTGGGTATATTATACATGGAGAAAGAAAATTTTTATTTGATGGTTGGAAATTCAAGCCGGAAGATGTTATCCCTCTGACATTAGGATTTGTATGTTTGTTTCAACTGAAAATTCTTTAAGAAAAGTAAAAGCAGTAATTGAATATCTTGGTGTGAATTACTATGGATGGCAAATTCAAAATGATGTAAAAACAATACAGGATGAGTTACAGAAAGCTGTATCCAATGTCACCTCTCAATCGGTAAAAGTAATTTCTGCAGGCCGTACTGACAGAGGAGTCAATGCATTGGGACAGGTGATACATTTTAAAGTACCTTCCCGTTTTAAAAACTCTGTGTTGAAAAATGCGATAAATGCTCATCTGAACTTTGACATCCGAATACTTAAAATATCTAATGCAGAGCCCGAATTTGATTCAAGATGGCATGCAATTGAAAGACAGTACATCTATAGAATTTGCTGTAGTGATCCAACTCCTTTTAAAAAGAATATGGTCTGGTTTACAAATTATAAGATTTCAATAAATAAAATGATTACTGCCTCAAAATATCTTCTCGGTTCTCATGATTTCACTTCTTTTGCTATTGCAAAAACTGAAAAAAAAAATAAAACAGTGAACTTTAAACAAATAATTATATTCAAAGATGATGATGAGATTGTATTCTTCTTCTCAGCCGACCACTTTCTTCATAAAATGGTGAGAAGTATTGTCGGGACACTTGTTGAGGTAGGCAGAGGAAAGATCGATCCTGTTAGCATCAAAGATATTTTAAACGGAAAAGACAGACGGCTTGCAGGTTATGCAGCACCTCCTGAAGGTCTTTATCTCTATAGAGTTCTCTATAAGGAAGATTTGATTTCACAATTTGAACTTGATGAAACAGAATATATAATAAAATCAATAAAAAAAATAGGTTCTAATAAATTTAAACATTTGCAAAATACCAAATTATAAATAAAATGTGAAAGATGAATACTATAGATAGATATACACCGGAAGACATCAGAATAATATGGTCTTTGGAAAATAAATTTTCAACATGGTTGAAAGTTGAGCTCGCAGTATGCCATGTAAGAAATGAACTGGGTTTCATGTCGGATAAAGATATGAAGGTTATCGAAGAAAAAGCAGACTTCGATATCTCAAGGATTAAGGAAGTTGAACAGGAAGTACATCATGATGTTATCGCTTTTCTCACTTCAGTTGCCGAAAAGGTTGGTCCACCTTCAAGACATATTCATTATGGGATGACATCATCCGACGTTCTAGATACTTCCACAGCTATCTTGTTACAGGACTCTGGCAAACTACTCGTAAAAGCAACAGAAGAGCTCCTCTATTCTCTGAAAGAAAAATCAGAGAAATACAAGCATGATATAATGATCGGCAGAACTCACGGAGTTCATGCTGAACCGATTACCATAGGATTGAAGTTGCTTTCTTTTTATACAAATGTCAGAAGAGGACTAAAAAAGCTTCAATCTTCAATTGAAGACATCTCTTTTGGTAAAATTTCAGGTCCTGTTGGTGTCTATGGAGATATAACTACTGAAATCGAGAAAATAGCGCTTGAAAGACTCAACTTGAAACCGGAACCTGTATCAACACAGATAATTCCAAGAGACAGACATTTGTCTTTTATTATGTCTCTTTCTTACCTGGCATTATCCTGTGAACGTATAGCTCTTCAGATAAGATTACTTCAACGAACAGAAACCAATGAATTTCTTGAGCCTTTTTCAAAAAAACAGAAAGGCTCCTCTGCAATGCCACATAAGAGAAACCCTATAATATGTGAGAGAATTTGCGGATTATCCCGACTTTTTAGAGGTTATATTACCGGAGCAATGGATAATACTGTTCTATGGGATGAAAGAGACATAAGTCATTCTTCTGTCGAAAGAATTATCTTTCCCGAATCAACAACTTTGCTTCTTTACATGATCAGGAAAACCAACCATGTAATAAAAAACATAAGTGTCAATATCGATTCCATTAAAAAGAATCTGGATTATTCGGGAGAAAGATACTTTTCCGGGAAAATATTGCTTGCTCTCTGCGATGCTGGAATGGAAAGAGACAAAGCATATAAAATAGTTCAGGATATTGCATTAGATGCTCAGGATAATAATAAAGGTCTATTAAAAATAATTTTTGAAAATGACAAATTAACAAAAATATTAGGAAAGATGAAATTAAATGAATTGAAATCAGGAACTTTATTAAAAGAAAATATTGATTTAATTTTTAAAAGAGTTC
>CBDUTX010000020.1:0-13958 GCA_965370235.1 uncultured Desulfuromonadaceae bacterium
AATTTCATAAAAAATAAAAAATAATTATTCACTGTCAAAATATCTAAAAAAGAGGTTTAAAGGATTTTCTGAAGATATTATTATTTCAAATTTGAAAGGAAGAAAAAAAAGGAAAATATTATCTGAAAGGCAATCGAAAACCAAATTAATTGGAAGAGAGTACGAACTAAACCTCCTAAATAGTTATATCAATCCAATTAGAAGAAATAAATTTGGAGGAATTATTTCAATATTTGGTGATGCCGGTATTGGTAAAACAAGGTTAGTAAATGAATTTCGATATAAATACTGTCAGGATTTCAACTGGTTTCATATGCCATGCGATGAAATTTTGAGAAAACCTTTCAATCCTTTAATATTATTTTTGAATAATTACTTTCAAATTAATGATATAGATGAAAAAAATAAAAAAAGAGTAAACTTTGACAAAAAGATAACAGAGCTGATCTATAACTTACAAAACTTTAGAAACACATGCGATATAGTTGAAGAAATAAAAAGAACAAAAACAGTGTTGGGAGCTCTTATTGGCTTGGAATGGAAAAATTCACTTTATGAGAGTCTGGATGCAAAAGGTAAATATAATAACACTTTATTTGCTTTAAAAAATTTAATTAAAGCTGAAAGTATACTTAAACCTGTAATAATTGAAGTTGATGATGTTCATTGGATAGATGAAGAAAGTAAGGGATTTTTTGAATTTCTTACAAGAAATGTAGAAAATTATCCTTTTTTAATAATTTCTGAATACAGATCAACTGAAAAATCAGAGAAATTTGGATTTAAATTTGAAGGTATTAAATTAAATCAAATTGAACTTGGTTTTCTCGGAATTGATTCAGTTGACAGGATTGTTAAAAATATTTTTTCAGATACACTTGAACTAAAAAATCTTAATATTAATAAAAAAACTTTAGATTTAATATGGGATAAATCTGAGGGGAATCCATTCTATCTTGAACAAGTTGTTCTTTATCTTATTGAGAACAAATTAATTGATGAAAATTTTGAGTTGATAATTGATAATTTTGAAATTCCTTCAAGTATAAGCATGATAATTATTGCAAGAATTGACAGATTAACATCAGAACTCAGAGGAGTTGTTAATACTGCAGCAATTCTTGGTCGAGAATTTGCAGTAGATATTCTTGAGAAAATATTTGAGAAACTCAATAGTGACTATGATATTCGATATGCACTTATTGAAGTTGAAAAGGAAAATATCTGGGAAATATTATTCGAGGTAAAATATATATTCAAACATGCCCTGATAAGGGAATCTATT
Organism: uncultured Desulfuromonadaceae bacterium; assembly: GCA_965370235.1. Classification (GTDB taxonomy): domain Bacteria; phylum SDB-A; class SDB-A; order SDB-A; family SDB-A; genus CBDUTX01. The sequence goes on from CBDUTX010000020.1 coordinate 1,286, forward strand.
TATAATATGCAGTTAAGAAGCCAACTGAGGAAAATTCATGGAATTGCAGCAGAAGTGATAGAAGAACTTCATGAAGGAGATAATTCATACTTTGTAGATATTGCTGATCATTATGAAAAAGCAGAGAATTATGTAAGAGTTAAAAAATATCTTGAATTATCTGCTGCATATTTTAAAAGTAAATATCAAAATAATCTTGCTATACATCATTATGACAAATTACTTCAATACTTAGATGAAGAGAATGAATCTGAAAAAATTATTGAGATTATATTGAAAAGAAATCACATTTTAAAATTAATTGGAAAATGGAAAGAAGCTGAATACAGTTATAAAAAAGCTATTATTTTATCAAAGAAGATAAATAATAAAAAATTATTAGCAAAATCATTATGTGATTATGCTTCAATAATGTTTGTTCAAGCAAATTATAAAAAAGCGGTTGAAATATATAATAGAACTATGGATTTATATTCAGATATAGATGATGAAATTGGTATAGCAGAAGTATCCGGAAGTCTTGCTAATGTCTATTTGACAATCGATGATTATTCAAAAGCTATGGAGTTGTATGGAGAAAAACTGAAAATTGATAGAAAGTATAAAAACATTAGTGGGATTTCAAAAACAATAGGAAATATTGGAATTATCTTCTATCACAGAGGAGAAAAAGATAAGGCAATAGATAATTATGAAAAGTCGATAAAATTATATGAAGACCTGGATGATAAATTGAGTATGTCAAAAATGCTTGTCAATGCCGGGATAATATATATTGATAATGGACAAATAGAAAAAGCTCTTGAAAGTTATAACAGAAGTTTAAAAATAAAACAGGATTTTGGTGATAAGAGGGGTCTATCTGTTGTATATGGAAATCTGGGGAATCTTTATCAGTATAAAGGGGATATTTCTGAAGCAGAGATTTACTATCTTAAAAGTCTTGAAATAAAGGAGGAGTTGGGAGACAGAAGAGGTATATGCGTTATAACTCAAAATATGGGAAAAATATATAGATACTTAAAAGATTTTAACAAATCACAATATTATTATGACAGATCAATAAAGATAGGCAGAGAACTTGGTCTAAATTACTTTCTCTGCGGTTCTTTATTTGGAAAAGCTGAATTATGTTATGAAAATAAAGAATATTCACAGGCAGATAAATTAAATAATAAAGCAAAAAAAATTGCAGAAAGGATAGAACGAGATGATATTATCTTTAGTACTGATGTATTTCAGCAGATAGTTAGTTATAGAATAACAGATAATTCAAAAATCAAAGAAAAAATTGTTAAAAGTTTGGAGAATATTCTTACAGAAAACAAAGAAGTTACTAAAAAAGCAAAAATTTACTATGAATTGTTTAAAATTACAGAAGTAGTGCACTATGGAAATAAGGCTTTAGAACTTTATAAAGATTTATACAGGAAAAATCCCGATCACAAATATGCTGTATATATAGAAAATTTAACAGAATTGAATTAATAATAAATCTGATGTCACTCATCTAAGAGTTCTGAATAATTGTAAAATGCAAAAATGCAAGCCCCGACCCTAATAATTTTCGTCAGAGGTGTACATTTTGAAATAGAATCCTTTTTTCTCCATCAGATCATGATGTTTTCCTTGTTCTACTATCTTTCCATTTTCTATGACTACGATAATATCTGCATTTTTAATTGTTGAGAGTCTGTGTGCGATGACTATGTTTGTCTTATTTTTACTTAACTTTGAGAGAGCATCCTGTATGGATTTTTCAGTTAGTGTATCGACATTACTTGTTGCTTCATCTAGTATGATTATAGGTCTGTCTGCGAGAAGAGCTCTTGCTATAGAGATAAGCTGTCTTTCTCCTGAGCTTATATTTGATGATTCTTCAGATATAATTGTATCGTATCCTTCTGGAAGGTTTTTGATGAAGTGGTGAGCATTTGCAATCTTTGAAGCTGCAATCATTTCTTCATCGGATGAATTGTGATTTCCATATTTCAGATTGTCTCTTATGCTTCTTGAAAAGATAAAAGGTTCCTGAAGAACTACACTTATATTCTTTCTGTAAGGTTTCTTTTTCAGATTGGAAAAATCCTTTTCATCTATCTTAATCCTGCCTGAATCAGGTTCATAAAATCTTGATATCAGCTTGACAATTGTTGTTTTTCCTGCTCCAGTCGGACCGACAAGAGCAAGAGTATGTCCTGCCCTGATATCGATATTGATCTTCTTGAGGACTTCGTTTGAATTATCATATGAAAAATGGACATCATCAATAGAGATATTTCCTTGTACATTGGATATTTCTTCGGCAGTTTCAGGATCACTTTCAATATTTTGAATTTGAATTTCCCTTATCCTCTCGATTCCGGCAAGAGCGGATTGTAATTGATTGTAAAGAGCAGCAAGAGCTCTGAAGGGCTGAAAAAATCTTCTCGTGTAAATGATAATTCCCGCAAGAGCTCCAATACTTGCATGTCCTTTGAGAACGAGGATACTTCCTAATAAAACTACCAGACCAATTCCAATACCGGATAGTGAATGCAGGGTTGGAGGAAGTATCAATGACGCAAGTTCTGCTTTAAATTCTATTTTTCGAGCTCTATTGTTTATAAGATTGAATTTAGAAATGACATAATCTTCTCTGCCAAAAGATTTTATTGTCCTTATTCCTGTAAGGTTCTCCTCGAGAAATCCGCTCAATTCTCCTACAACTTTTTGGTTTTTTCTGTAAGCTTCTCTCGTCCATCTCGTCATAAAGGATGTGACGAGAATTATTATTGGTATGATGCTCAAACTGACTAAAGCTAATTTCCAGTTCAACAGCATCATTATAAAGACAACACCGATAATGAATATGATATTACTTGCTAATTCAGAAAAACCGCTTGTCAGGAAATTATTTATATTTTCAATATCATTACTTATTCTACTGAGAAGATCCCCTTTTTTCATTTTTTCAATTACTCTATAAGTTAGATTCTGTATATGAGAAAAAAGTGTTATTCTCATATTTTTCAGGATTTTTTGAGAAACTTTGACCATTTCAAAAGATTGAAAGAAGCTGAATAATGATCTGAAAATGAAGATAAAGAACAAAAATATTGAAATTTTTGTCAATCCTGCTAAATCAGGTGTTTCAATATATCTGTCAATTGCAATTGAGAGAATATAAGGGCTGATAAGTGAAAAGAAACCGGTAAGTATTACAAATAAAAAGATCACTATGATTTTAAATTTATATGGAAGAAGGTTATGCCAGATTAATCCAACAGCTTTTTTTGTATCTTTTGCTCTTTCTATGTTTGGTCTTTTTCCTCTCATAGTTCATACCCCTGAGAAATATAAATATCTCTGTATGTAGAATTATTTTTCAGCAGGTTATGATGACTATCAATATCACTTATCTTCCCATCTTCTAAAATAGCTATTCTATCAGCTCTTTTTAAAGAGGATATCTTCTGAGAGATGATTAAAGTAGTTTTCCTTTTTCTGTACTGTAAAATATTATCGATTACTCTACTTTCAGTTATTCTATCCAGGGAGCTAAAAGCATCGTCGAGTATTAAAATTGGCTTATTGTTAATGAGAGCTCTTGCTATAGCTACCCTTTGTCTCTGACCTCCGGAGAGGTTCATTCCTCTTTCTGTGATTTCTGAGTTCAAGCCACCGGGAAGTTTTTTTATAAAGTTATCTACCAGTGATATTTTAACGACTTTATTAATTTCTTCATCACTGCAATGAGAATTTCCATAAGAAATATTATTTCTCAATGACATCTTAAACAATATCGGATTTTGAAAAACAATACTTAACTTATCTCTGAGTTCTTTAAGACCTATTTCTTCTATAGTGTTACCGTCAATTCTTAAATCACCTTCAGTCTGCCTGTAGAATCCTGCAATTAATGAAAGAAGAGTCGATTTACCCGAACCGGTAGATCCTATTATACCTATAAATTCTCCTGCACGGACATTCAAGGATAAACCACAGAGAACTCTTGTTCTATCGGGATATGCGAAGTGGATATTATTTAGGATAATATTTCCATCAACTACTTTTGCACCTGATCCTGTTGGATTAAATGAGCTCCTGATAGAAAAGATCTCTTTAATTCGTTTTATTGAAGCTCCTGCCTGTGCAAACATCGTCATAACCATTCCAAGCATCATCAGAGGGAACATAATCATAAATATATAGTTCACAAGCGCAATTAATGAACCGATTTTAGCACTTCCTTCAATAACATCAGCTCCTCCCCTCCAAAGAATAATAAGTACACCAAAATTTACAATAAAAACCAGTAAAGGAAAGGCTGCGGAAAGGAGTTTTCCGACCTGAATTCTTTTATCCATTAGATCAGTCACTTCAGAATTAAAAATTTCTATTTCTCTGTCCTCAGCAACAAATGATTTTACTACACTTATTCCGGCAAGATTTTGCTGTATTGTCGAGTTTAATTTGTCAAGCTGCCGTTGAATTGCTAAAAACAGCTTTTTTGCTTTTGTAGCAAAAAGAGTAAAAAGAATTGAATTTATTAAAGCGAGGACAAGAATTATAAATCCAATTTGATTGTTGATTTTGAATATCATGATCAGGCTTCCAATTATCATAAGTATTCCCTGAAACAACATTCTGAAACCAAAAGATAACAATCTCCTCATCTGCATAGTGTCATTGTATATTCTCGTCATTAATTTTCCTGTTTGAAGTGAGTCAACTTCAGCAAAACTGAGAGTTAGAACATGATTGAAAAGAAATTGTCTGAGATCTTTAGTCACTTTTGTGCTTATATCAGTAAAAACCAGATTTGCCAGATTTGTAAATAGTCCTCTTAAAAGTGCAAAAGAAATAATCAATAATCCGGAAATAATAATTATTTTTATATTGGACTGAGCAATTCCATTATCTATTGCCCTTTTAGTCATCATAGGGATCATCAATTCAGCTGAGGCTCCAATTGCCACAAGAAGGAAAGCTATTAATAGATAAGGTGTATAAGGTTTGAAATATTTAATAATTGATTTATTCATATTTATTCTTGATATTAAAATATTAAACTTTATCAGCTTGGTAAAATTTAAGTCAAGTTATTGATTTTTTATCAGCAAAAATTTGATATATTATTTTTTTATGTATTTCTGAAATAAAAGAATAAGAAATATATGATAAATTCCTTCAATTTGATTTGATGAAGGTAGTATTAGTGAGGAGCTTAAATTTAAAAAATGAAAGTTGATGACAATTTATTTGTTGAAATTTTAAAAGAGTCAGAGAAAATAATTAATGGAAGTTTTTCACAGGACAATCTGCTGAAAAATATTTGTCAGATAATTTATGAGAAACTGGATTACTATAACTGGGTTGGTTTTTATCTTGTTGAGAGTAAAGATAAATTGATCCTCGGTCCGTATTCAGGAGAACCTACGAATCACAAAGAGATTAAATTTGGCGAAGGTATTTGCGGGCAGGTGGCAATAACAGAGAAAACTATTATTATCGATAATGTTCATCTGGAAGAAAATTATCTGAGCTGTAGTCCGAAAGTTAAATCTGAGATTGTTGTCCCTGTATATAAAAATAGCAAATTTGTTGCTGAGATAGATATTGATTCATATACAGAGAGTGCTTTTAACAGAGAAGACAAAAACTTTTTAGAAAGACTTGCCAAAATGTTGAGCAGTGTTTTTTAGGAGGGGTATTACCCCTCCTAACTTCAGTTTTTCTTTTTACAAATCTGTAGTTCTTCAAGTTTCCTGTAATAGTTGAATCTGTTGATAACAGCTTCCTGAGCTTTTTGCATAAGCATTTTAGCTCTTTTCGGCATTGAATCGACCAGTGTTCTATAGCGATTTTCATTGTAAGCATATTTCTCGAACGGAATCTTTATTTCCTTTGGAGCATCTATGATCAAAGGATTGTTCCCTTGATCACAGAGGGCTGGATTGTACCTGTACAACATCCAGTATCCTGAATTAACTGCCATTCTCTGTGCTTCTTGAGCTTTTCTCATATTGATACCATGAGTGATGCAGTGTGAGTATGCTATGATCAACGATGGTCCGGGATAAGCTTCTGCTTCACTTATCGCTTTAATGGTTTGATTGTAGTTAGCAAGAGAAGCAATCTGTGCAACATAAACATAACCGTAGGTCATTGCAAGCATTCCGAGATCCTTTTTTGGAAGTGGTTTGCCGGCAGCAGCAAATCTTGCAGTAGCAGCAAGAGGTGTTGCTTTTGACATCTGTCCACCGGTATTTGAATAGACCTCTGTGTCCAGAACAAGCACATTGACATTTTTACCGCTGGCAAGTACATGATCTAATCCACCATAACCAATATCATAAGCCCAGCCGTCACCGCCGAAAATCCAGACAGATCTTTTTATAAGGTATTCAACATGCTTAAGCATTTTTCTGCTCAGAATTGATTTATCCTTTCTCAGTATTATCTTTGCCTGAGCAACATAACTTCTCACAAGTTCAATGCTTTTTTGAGTTTCCTGTTTTTCCTTAAAGATCTTTTTCAAAATTAACTTTGCACTATGTCCTGATTTTATCAAAATCTCAGCTGTTTCAGTTGCTATTTCCTTAAGTTTTTCAGACGAGAGAAACATACCATAACCAAATTCAGCATTGTCTTCAAAAAGTGAATTACTCCAAGCAGGACCACATCCGTCTTCTCTGGTAGTATAAGGAGTTGTTGGAAGATTTCCTCCGTAAATAGAAGAACAGCCTGTTGCATTGGCAATGAGAGCCCTGTCACCGAAAAGCTGAGAAACGAGCTTGATGTATGGTGTTTCTCCGCAACCTGCACAGGCACCTGAGAATTCAAACAATGGTCGTATTAATTGTGTTCCTTTCAGAGTATCTCTTTTGATGAGTTTTGGATCGGTGTCCGGTATTGAAAGGAAATAGTTAAAATTATATTTTTCAATTTTTTTACGATTAATATTTGGTTCAAAAACAAGAGTTTTCTCATCTGTTCTTTTCCCGTTTAAATCCCTTCTTTTTCCAGGGCAAGCTTCTATGCAGAGACCGCATCCTGTACAGTCCTCGGGCGCTACCTGAACAGTCCATAGAAGATTTTTACCTGGCATTGATTTTGCAGCAACTGATTTCCAATTTTTCGGGGATTTTTTCAGATATGATTTATCATATATTTTCACTCTTATTGCAGCATGAGGGCAGACAAATGAACATGTTGCACACTGAACGCATGAATCCGGATCCCATACCGGAATTTCAACAGCGACATCTCTCTTTTCATATTTTGTAGTTCCAACAGGGAAAGTGCCATCAGGTGGCATTTCACTGACCAGTACATCATCACCTTTCATCTGTATTATTTTAGATACAACAGTTTTGACATGTTTTGGTGCTGTTCCAGGTATATGCAGAGTTCTTGTAATTTTGCTTGTTACAGTAGAAGGATATTTTAATTCAAAGAGGTATTCAAGTGCTGAGTGGACAGCTTTCATATTCATCGTGACGATATTCTTTCCTTTCTTACCATAAGTTTTCTTAATAGAATTTTCAATAGCTTTGATGTAGTCTTTCCTCGGTAAAATATTAGATATTTCAAAGAAGACTGTCTGCATAATTGTATTTATCTTCCCGCCAAGTCCGATCTTTTTAGCAAGTGAGACAGCATCAATTACAAATACTTTTAATTTCTTCTCAATAATTGTTTTTTGTAATTCTTTTGGGAGTTTGTTCCATATTTCGTTTTTGTCATATGGTAAATTGAGTAGTAATGTTCCGCCCTGTGTTATTCCTTCAGTAACATCATATTTCTCAAGGAAGGTGATGTTGTGAACAGCGACAAAATCCGGATTGTTAACAAGGTAATGGCTTAAAATCGGATCAGGACCAAATCTCAGATGGCTTACTGTTACTGCTCCTGATTTTTTTGAATCATAAACAAAATATCCCTGAGCGAAGTATTTTGTATTGTCTCCTATGATTTTGATGCTGTTTTTGTTAGCTCCTACAGTTCCATCAGCTCCAAGTCCATAGAACTTTCCTTTGAATCCTTTATGAGCTATATTAAATATTTTATCATAATCAATAGAGGTTTTTGTCACATCATCTGTGATTCCTACTGTAAAGTGATTTTTCGGTTTTTTTGCAGAAAGATTATTAAAAATACCCCTGACCATTGCTGGCGTGAATTCTTTTGAAGAAAGTCCATATCTACCGCCGTATATCTTAGGTCTTTTGAATTTGAGAATTCCTTCATCTTCTGCTTCGGAAAGAGCTGAACGAATGTCGAGATAGAGAGGTTCTCCCAATGCGCCAGGCTCTTTAGTTCTGTCGAGTACTGAAATGGATTTTACTGTTTTCGGCAGGGAATTTATCAATGCCTTGCTGTCAAAAGGTCTGTAAAGTCTGACTTTTACAACTCCAACCTTTTCACCTTTACTCTTTAAATATTTCACAGTTTCTTCGGCAGTATCGGCGCCTGAACTCATAATAATAATTACTCTTTCAGCTTTGGAATGTCCGATATAATCAATAAGTTTGTATTTTCTTCCCGATAATTTAGCAAATTTATTCATCATCTCCTGTACAATCCCGGCTGTTTTAATGTAATAAGGATTGACTGTCTCTCTTCCCTGAAAGAATACATCGGGATTTTGAGAAGTTCCTTTAATTGTCGGGTGTTCAGGATTGAGAGCATTATTTCTGAGCTCCTCAATCCATTTAACATCTATCATCTTATTCATGTAGTCGTATGGAATTTCTTCAACCTTCTGAATTTCATGTGATAATCTGAACCCATCAAAAAAGTGAAGGAAGGGTATTTTTGATTTCAGTGATGAAGCCTGAGAGATAAGAGCAAAATCCATTATCTCCTGGATATTAGCGGAAGCTAATTCTGCAAACCCCGATGCCCTTGCAGCCATTACATCACTGTGGTCACCAAAAATTGAAAGAGCCTGGCAGGAAATTGAACGGGCAGCAATATGGAAGACAGTAGGCCAAAGTTCTCCTGCGATTTTGTACATATTGGGCAACATCAGCATAAGACCCTGAGAAGCTGTAAAAGTAGTTGTCAAAGCCCCTCCGGATAGAGAACCGTGGATCGTACCCGAAGCCCCTCCTTCAGATTGAAGTTCAACAACAGTTGGGATATTACCCCAAATATTTGTTCTTTTTTGTGCTGACCATGCATCAGCAAATTCACCCATCGGAGAAGATGGTGTAATCGGGTAAATTGCTATTACCTCGTTTGTTGCATGAGCGACATAAGCAGCAGCTGTATTCCCATCGATCATTACATATTTAGTTTTAGGCATAAAACCTCCTACTGTGTAAAGTATAAATAAAAATAATAATATTTTATATTAATAACATTTTAACAAAACATCAACAAAATGATTTACCTTTCTGCTTGCCGATGAATTAAAAAAAATATAATATAAGCGGAAACAAGGAGGAATAATGAAATACAATGTACCTGAACCAAAGAATGAACCAATTTTAAACTATGCACCTGACTCGACAGAAAGAGTAGAATTATTAAAAGCGATAAAGGAATTGAAATCTGAAAAACTTGAAATACCTATGATCATCGGTGGAGAGGAGGTAAAAGTTGGAGAGAAAGTAGAGATAACATCTCCTCATGATCATAATTTAGTTTTAGGACATTACTACAGAGGAGGGGAGAAGGAAATAAATGATGCAATTAATGCAGCTATGAAAGCAAAAGAAATGTGGAGTGAATTTCCGTGGCAGGAAAGAGTTGGAGTATTTTTAAGAGCTGCGGATTTGATATCCTCAAGGTATAGAAGTGTAGTTAATGCATCTACAATGCTTTGCCAGAGTAAAAATATTTATCAGGCTGAGATAGATGCTGTATGTGAACTTGTAGATTTTTTCAGATTAATGCTTATTATTTGCAACAGATTTACGAAATGCAGCCTTATAGCCCGAAATTACAATGGAATAGGAGGGAAAACAGACCTCGTGACGGATTTGTTTTTGCTGGTACTCCGTTTAACTTCACTTCAATCGCAGGAAACCTTCCAACAGCACCTGCAATGATGGGGAATACTGTTATTTGGAAACCTGCTTCCAGTGCTGTGTATTCTGCACACTTTATTATGAAGATTCTGATTGAAGCAGGATTACCTGATGGTGTCATCAATATGGTTACAGCACGTGGTGCGGATGTCGGTAAATACATACTGAAACATCCGAATCTTTCGGGGATACATTTCACCGGAAGTACATCAACATTCCATACGATGTGGAAAGTTGTCGGAGAAAATATTGCAAATTATAAATCTTATCCGAGGATCATAGGAGAAACCGGTGGCAAGGATTTTATTGTAGTTCACCCAACTGCCGATGCAGATGAAGTTGCTGTAGCGATAACAAGAGGAGCATTTGAATATCAAGGTCAGAAGTGTTCTGCTGCTTCAAGACTTTACCTTCCACAATCTCTCTGGGGTTCGATTTCTAAAAAACTGATAAAATGGGCTTCCGAGTTGAAAATGGGAGGAGTTGAAGATTTTGAGAATTTTATCAATGCTGTGATAGATAAAGCTGCATTTAAAAGTATTACAAATGCTATAGACAAAGCCAAACAGGATAGTGAAATGGAAATCATTTACGGTGGCGGGTATGATGATTCGGAAGGATGGTTTATTGAACCTACTTTTGTAAGAGTATCAAATCCAAAAGCGTGGCTGATGGAAGAGGAGATATTTGGTCCGGTTGTTGCTGCTTATGTTTATCAGGATGATAAATTTGAAGAGACTTTGAAATTATGCGATGAAACTTCCCTGTACGCCCTGACCGGTGCAATATTTGCCAGGGACAGAAGAGCTGTAAATCTTGCATTGAAGGTTTTGAGAAACAGTGCAGGAAATTTCTACATCAATGATAAACCAACAGGAGCTGTAGTGGGGCAGCAGCCTTTTGGAGGAGGTAGAGCATCAGGAACAAATGATAAAGCAGGGAGTATATTAAATATGATCAGGTGGACAAGTCCGAGATCTATTAAAGAAAACCTTGTTCCTCCGAAAGATTACAGATATCCTTTTATGAAGAATTAGTTAAATAATTACGAAACCATGGAGTTCTTATGTTAAAAAAAATAATATTTATTATGTGCTCTTTTTTTCCTATTATTCTGTTTTCCGGGGAGAATGAGTTTTTAAGAGTTGACAGAAACATAACTCGTACTTACGGAATGTTCGGTATTGGAGGAGGATTTGTAAAATATCCATCATATATAGAAGACAGGTTAGATGATGTTAAAGATACAACAGGTTTAAACCGTTATAATATATCAATTAAATTTGGACTTTACATGCCCTGGATATCACAGAGAACTCTTATTGGTTTCAGAAGTGATTTTTCTTATGATAGAATATACTCTAACAGATATTATGGCTCAGGGGCAGTGTTTGAATCTTCCGGATACAGTCTTGGGATTGATCTACAGCAGTATTTCGGTTCACGGGTAGGCAGAGGTCCTTTCATACATCTTTCAAATTCCATTGTCGCCATGAAATTTGCTTCAAAAATTGGTGTTGGAGGATTTACACCATGGGGTTATGGATTAAATGCAGGATGTGGAGTGGCTTTTCCCATTAAGATTATTCCCGGACTGGAGAGTACTTCTCTGACTTTTGACTATGATCTTAAATTCATCGGGGGCGAACATTATGATTTTTATAATTTCCAAATTTGCTTTTGTGGATTTTTTTGAAATAAAACATAGTTTTACTACGTAATAATTACCAGAAATTTAAATTATCAAAATGATCTCCAGAGTGAGAAAAAGGAGGAAAGCATGAAAAAACTACTGACAATCATTTTTACCATTCTGATTATTTCAGGATGTATGAACAGTGGTCTTGTCAAAACCTATGATGATAATTATTCTGGTAGTTATTATTCCGATGACAGACCGGTTGTTGAAGTAGTCTTTGTACTCGATGCAACAGGAAGTATGTACAGTCTGATAGAAGGTGCAAAGAGAAAGATATGGTCAATCGCCAATCAAATTGTAACAGGTGATCCCACACCTGAAGTAAGGATCGGACTTGTCATCTACAGGGACAGGGGAGATGAGTTTGTGGTAAAAGGTTATGATCTGACAGATGATATAGATGAAATATATTATAATTTGATTGGAGTTACAGCCGACGGAGGAGGAGATTTTCCTGAAGATGTAAATCAGGCATTAGCTTTTGCAGTTGATAGTATTTCCTGGTCTGAAGATGATAACACTTTAAAAATGATATTCCTTGTCGGAGATGCTCCTCCTCATATGGATTACAATGATGAAAAGCATTATGACGAAGTCTGTCATCAGGCGATTGCAGACGATATTGTGATAAATACGATAAGATGTGGAAGTGAGTCCAGAACAGAAGAAGTCTGGATGGAAATAGCACATCTCGCTGACGGGAGATATACAACAATTGATTATTCAACTTCTGCAGAAATTCCAACACCATATGATGAGGAACTTGCAAGTTTGAGCTCAGATCTTTATGGAACTGTTCTTATATATGGAGCAGAGGAGTATAGATATGAAAGAAAGGCAATGCTTGATGTCGGAGGGATGGCTTCAGGTGAAACTCCCTCGGTTGCAGCGGATAGAGCGACATTTGCAGGATCTAAATCAGGTTTCGGAGGAGGAATAACTTCACGTGATC
>CBDUTX010000021.1:0-13627 GCA_965370235.1 uncultured Desulfuromonadaceae bacterium
AATCTGTTTATTAATTCTATATTTTTTATAAGGATTTTTTTTCAAATAAAAGAAATAAATTAAAAAAGAAATTGGAATTTACATATTTAGATTTTTGGTTATAATATACTTTTTATTGATTTAAATAAATTTGGAAAACATGCCAAAAAAAGTAGAAAAAAGAAGAAAAAAAATTAATTATTATTACTATTTTGTTAATCAAATTTATAAGAAGTATTGCGGTATATCATAAGATATGAAACGTGTTATAATAACCACTTTCTCTGGCATAGAACACAGGAAGAATGTTGGTCTTTGTTTTAATATTTAAACTGAGGAGTATATTATGAAAAAGGTTTTAGTTCTCGGAGCCGGACTTGTCGTTAAACCTTTGGTTGATTATTTTCTTTCTTTTGATGATATTGAGCTGACAATTGCTAGCAGAAGCGGAGATAAAGGAGTATTACAGGGGAGACCGAGATCGAAAGGCTTAGTTTGGAATGTAAATGATCCGGAACACCTACCTTCAATGATATCCGAACATGATATTGTCATAAGTCTTTTGCCTGCTGACTTTCATACTACTGTTGCAGAACTTGCCCTCAGAGTGAATAAACCGATGATGACAACTTCGTATATCAGTGAAAAGATGATGGGATTCGATGATGCAGCAAAAGAAAAGGGATTACTCTTTTTGAATGAATGCGGTGTTGATCCGGGGATGGATCATATGTCTGCGATGAGGATAATCAATGATGTTAAGGCGAAAGGCGGAAAAATAGTAAAATTTATATCTTACTGTGGAGGACTTCCGGCAGCGGAAGCATGTGACAATCCACTGAAATACAAGTTTTCATGGAGTCCTAAAGGTGTGCTCATTGCTGCTACAAATCCTGCAAGATTTTTAAAGGATGATGACTTTATCAATGTAGCCGGAGACCAGCTCTTTTACAACTGTGAAATGGTTGAAGTTGGGGGTGTAGGGGAATTTGAAGGGTATCCAAACAGAGATTCAACTGTATATAAAGAAATTTACAGCCTTGATGATATAAAAACTTTATTCAGAGGAACACTAAGATATCCCGGGCACTGCAAGTTATGGAGAGAGATTATTAAACTTGGTCTGTTTTCAAAGGAAGAAATAGATTTTAATCAAGGAGCAATTTATAAAGACCTTATGTTAAAATTAGTTCCTGGAAGTTCAAAAGATTCAATCATAGAAGATACTGCCAAATATATCAATCAGCCGGCAGATGGAGAGGTTATTGAAAAACTTGCCTGGTTGGGTATGTTTTCAGAAGTAGAACTTCCATCAACAAAAGCATCTCCCATTGATCTTATTTCGAGTATTATGAAAGAAAAAATGCCATTTAAACCTGAGGAAAGAGATATGCTTGTAATGAAGCACCTTTTTGAAGCTGAATATCCGAAAGGCAAAAAGGAGAAAATCACTTCTACTTTTGTATTCTACGGTACACCTAATGGTGATTCAGCTATGGCTCAGACAGTAAGTTTACCAATTGCAATAGCAACTAAATTATATCTTGACGGAAAAATCAAACTTTCAGGAGTCAGGGCTCCTGTAGAACCTGAACTTTATGAACCTATATTAGATGAACTTGAAAAACTGGGTATGATCTTTAAAGAAGAAACTTTTGAAATATAGAAAATACTGTGGAAAATTTTATTGAATTTTACCGAAGAAAAAATATTGATATCAGATTTGAAGATGGAAAGGCATTTGTTGAAAAAACCATTGAAAAAGATGATTTGAATAGTTTTGGTTCTGTTCATGGCGGAATTATGTCAACATTACTTGACATAGCCGGTTGTTTTGCTTTCAGAAGTATTATAAACGATGATATTCAGCCAGTTACAATAAATTTAAATATAAATATTTTTAAAAGTGTTTACAAAATCGATAGCAAATTAACTGCAATTGGAGAGGTAATACAAAAGGGAAGGAATATCGGATTAGCAGAAGTAGTTCTTCTCGATGGAAAGAATAATATTGCAAAAGGTTCGGTGCAGGTTTATTTTCAGACTTTATCTGTGTAAATTTTAAAATGAGAATTAATTTGTTTTTGAATAATATTACTTTTCAACATGCAAAATATTTTATATAAATAAACAAAGATATAATTTCATCGAAGACAGTATTACTCGAATTTATTGACTTATATATTTAACTATAATAAAACTTCATAGTTGGAGGGATATATGTCTGAAATAGCTTGCTCACATCAATGGGAAATGGTTGATGTGAAATATGGATTTATTGTTACTGAAAAATGCTTTCACTGTTCAAAAGTATCAAATTATTTTACTTATGAACACATCCCGCCTTTAGAGGAATATCGTGAAGGAGACCATTTTTGGAATTTTATGGACAGCAGTCAGACGATCAGATTTAGCTTGAAGTGTGGTAAATGTGATTTACTGGTTCGGTATAATGAACTGGCAGGATTGAAATTATGCACCGATTGTACTGATGGTTGCAAGGTTAATGAGTTGAGAAAATCTCTTGAGAAAGAAAGGGAGTGGGTTTATATTGCCTTTGGATTTCTTCCTATTGAAGAGAGAAAAAATTTAAGTCGGGAAAAAATGCAATATCTTGAAGATTATTTCAATCAGAGAAGAAAATCTTCAAAATCAAAGATAAAAATCGTTTCTCAGGAATTAGTAAAAAATTTAGACAGTTGTTATTCGGAGGCGATCCTTGACAAAGATATGCTTTCACTGTCACTGTCAGAATAAAAAAAATAATTGAATAAACTATGCAGGAGGATTTTATGGAACTTAAGGAAATCATTGATAAATTAGATCTTAGTGTTCTTACAAATTTTGAAGATAGAGAAGTAGATGGTGTATTCATTGCGGATATGATGACTGATTTAATGGCAAATGCTAAAGCAGGAAATTTATGGTTGACTATCCAGACACATAAGACAATTATATCAGCTGCAAATCTTGTTGATATATCTGCTATTGTTATTACTCATGGAAAAAAAGTACCTGATGAAACACTGGAACTTGCTAACAGATATCATGTGATTATATTATCGACTTCTTTATCAACATATCAAATAGTGAGTAAATTATTGGCAATTGGAATAAATCCATAAAGTATTTACAATAAATAATGTTGAAGCAGAACACTAATATAGAAAAAATTAAAATATCAAAAATAAAAGATGTCCTTGATGCAGATATAATTGTCGACAATAAAAACCAGAATCAAATAGTTACTTATATTTATGCATCTGATCTCATGAGTGATGTTCTCGCTTATGGGAAATCAGGTTCCGCACTTCTCACAGGTTTAAATACAATCCAGGCTGTCATTTCAGCTTATATGGCGGAATTCAAGCTTATCATATTTATAAGAGGGAAAAAACCAACTGAAGATATCAGGAAATTTGCAAAGGATAAGGAAATTATTGTTTTTTCGACAAATGAAGACATGTACGAAGCCTGTGTAAAAATTGCAACAGTATATGACAATAAAATCATTTGCAAAGATGAGACTGCAGATCAAAAGAGGAAATTTAACATAACAACTCATCAATTCGATATTGACGGAAAAGACTTTGCACATGCAGGTATGGTTTCGACTCAGGTTAAAGCTATTCTGAAGAAAATAGGTTTTGATCCCCAGCTTGTAAGAAGAGTAGCTATTTCAACATATGAGGGAGAGATGAATGTTGTTATGCACGCAGTCAGTGCTCATGTCACCCTAACTGCAAGTGATAAGGAGGTCATTGTATTGATAAATGACAGGGGGAAAGGTATTCCGGATATTGACAAAGCACTTCAGGAAGGTTTCTCAACAGCAACAGAAGAACAGAGAGCTATGGGATTCGGTTCAGGTATGGGTCTTCCTAATATTAAAAGGAATTCAGATGAGCTGAATATCGAATAAAAAGTAGATTTTGGAACTAAATTAGAAATTAAATTTTTTGTTTAATTATGATTGATAAATTTTATCACGCACATGAAATTATTGAAGAAAGATGTAAAGGGAGGATGAAGTGTGTAAGGGTTTGTCCTACAAAAGCGATAAGATTTAGAAATGGGAAAGTGATGTACTATGAAGATCTCTGTATCGACTGCGGAGAATGTATAAATGCATGTCCTGAAAATGTTTTTGTTCCTGTAATCGATGAAATCAAGGACTTTGACCATTTCAAATACCTGATAGCAATGCCTTCTCCTGTTCTCTATACACAGTTTGGATTGGATATAAGTCCTTCAATTGTACATAGAGCTTTTAAAAAAATAGGTTTCGATGAAGTGATTGACCTATGTAACATGAGTAATAAGCTTAATTATGCAATTTTTCATCATGTTAGAAAACACCCTCAGATAAAACCTTTGATAGTATCTTATTGCCCGACAATTGTCAGATTGATACAGGTTGTCTATCCAAATCTTGTCAAGTATATTGCTCCTTTCGATGTCCCGAGGGAAATTAAAGCAAAGGAGATCAAACAAACATATCCGGATAAGCTAAATTTAAAAACCAATGAAATCGGAATTGTCTACATTACACCCTGTCCGGCGAAGATTGTATCAATCAAACAGCCTGCTGAAAAGGAATCTTCCTGGATTGACAGCACTATACCGATAAATGATATCTACAATTTACTTCTCCCTGAAATCCTTGAAATACAAAAGAAGAGCGAATTTACCTCTGCTGAAGATATTTCTGATTTCTGCTATAGTAAAGGCTGGTCTGCTCTAGGTCAGAATCCTTCTAATGATATCTGTCCGGAAGGTTGTCTTACAGTATCGGGATTGGATCATGTGAAGAAAATTTTAGATGATATTGAAAACTCAAAACTAAGAGACATGGTTTTTGTTGAAGCAATGGCATGTCTGCAGGAATGTCTTGGTGGACCGTTCTGTGTTGAAAATCCATATATTGCACGTCATAATTCAATTCTTTTTGAGAAGAAGTATTCAAAAAACATTGAATTTGACAGAGATGAAGTTTTGGAAAATTATGAAAAAGGTTTTTATTTTATTGAACATCCGGTTCTTCCGAGGGCTACAAAGCATTTTGGCAAGGACATTGCTACTTCGATAAAGAGAATGAGACAGAAGGAACGAATATTTTTGAAACTTCCCCATAAAGACTGTGCTCTATGCGGTGCACCTACATGTGAAACATTTGCAGAAGATTGTGCACGTGGTGATTCTGATATTACTGATTGTATTTATTTTTCTGAGAAAATTTAGTTCTATTTAATATTTATATCCTAATTTTATAAGGGGGACAGATGAAAGATAAAAAGGTTGAATCAATCCTAAAAAAATATAAATATGATAAGGATAGTATAATTCAAATTCTTGAAGAAATTCAATCTGAATTCAATTATCTTCAAAGGGATATAATGGAATACATAAGTCAAAATTTAAAAATTCCTTTAAGTAAATTATACAGTATTGCAACTTTCTATTCCCTTTTCAGTCTTGAACCGAGAGGTGAACACATAATAACTGTCTGTAAAGGAACAGCATGTTTTGTAAAAGGAATGTCTGATGTCCTGAAGCGCATAGAAGACAGACTTGGGATAAGCGCAGGACAGACGACAGAGGACATGAAGTTCACTCTTGAGACTGTAAATTGTCTTGGAGCCTGTGCTCTTGCTCCAATTGTTGTTGTCGATGGGCATTATTATGGTCAGACGACTGTGCAGAAAGTAGATGCGATTTTAGATAAATACCAAAAACCGGAGGAGATATTAGTAAAACAGGAATAAGACATGACAATAAAAAAAATAATAGAGCTTCTTTCCTGTCACTTTGTATCAGATTTTATTGATCTTTCACGGAATATTGAATTTGCTTATGCGTCTGACCTGATGAGTGATATACTTGTAAAACCTCGTCCGGGAGCATTGCTTGTTACGGGACTTATCAATTATCAGGTGGTGAGAACCAGTAAGATAGCAGGAATTTATCCGATTATTTTTGCAAGGAATAAAAAACCCGAAGAAGGTGTTTTTAAACTCTCAAATAAATATAAAATACCAATTTTACTTACAAAGTTTTCTATGTTTGAAACCTGCGGTATACTTTTTTCAAATGGAATAAGAGCTGTTAAGAATAATAAGTAAATTTATGAGGACGGAAATAATTTATAAACAGGAATATTTAATAGAAGGTGGTGATTTTATAAATGGGGGGGATGCTTCGTGTAAAATCAGCAATACACTTAAGGAAATAGGAATTGATCCGGAAATTATCTTACGTATTGCTGTTGCTTCATATGAAGCTGAGATGAATGTGGTTATGTATGCAGAGAAAGGAAAAATTTTGTTTGTTGTTACACCCGATAAGATAAAATTATTTATAAGTGATAAAGGGCAGGGAATTGAGAATATAAAAAGAGCAATGCAGCCGGGATTCTCAACTGCAACACATGAGATGAGAGAGATGGGTTTTGGTGCGGGGATGGGACTTCCCAATATAAAAGAAAATTCCGATATCTTTAATATAACATCAAAACCGGGAGAGGGGACAGAACTTGAAATAATTATAAGTATGAGGAAGAAAAATGCCTGATAAGAGGTTGTATCACACGATAAAAATTAACAGGGAAAAATGTATCGGATGTGTTTCATGTATGAAGTCCTGTCCAACCAAATCAATCAGAATTCGAAATAAAAAGGCTGTAATCATAGATCAGAGATGTATTGATTGTGGTGAGTGTCTGAGAGTCTGCCAGCATGATGCCATAGAGACAATAACAACAACCCAGGCTGATCTTGGTAAATTCAAGTATAAAGTTGCCCTTCCTTCACCTGTGTTGTATTCACAATTTGGAGAAAAGGTTCTCCCTGATGAAATTTTATCGATTTTAAAAGATATTGGATTTGATTCGGTTTATGATGAAGCTGTCATATGTGAAATGACAAGTATGGCTATAGAGGAATATCTCAATGAGCATAGAGATATCAAACCTGTAATCTCATCGAGTTGTCCTGTTGTAGTACGTCTGATCCAGCGATTGTTTCCAGGTTTATGTAAATTGATAATTCCAATCGAACCTCCGAGGGAAACAGCAGCAAAAAATTTAAGAGAAGAAATTTCAAAAAAACATGGAATTAAAAGTGAAGACATAGGAATTATTCATATTACTCCATGCTCTGCAAAATTAGTTTCCATAAATTATCCTGAAACTATGGGAAAATCCCATCTTGACGGAGCAATACCGATTAAAACTATTTACAATACTTTAATGATGAAGATAAAAACCGATAAGAAGCCGACAATGATGCAGGTACATAGTCCTATCAGTGGAATAGGTATTGGATGGACCATTCCAGGAGGAGAGATCAGGGATATGAAATTCAGAACTGTCTCTGTTTCAGGAGTACTTGATACAATAAGAATACTTCAGGATGTAGAAGCGAACCGATTGAAAAATATTGATTATCTTGAATGTTTGATTTGCCCTGACGGATGTCTTGGAGGTCCTCTGACTGTCGAGAACAGATTTATTGCAAAAAGCAATATTCTCAGACTGATAAGAATTTACGGAAAGAGGAGATCAGTGAATAAGAATATTGTAAAGAGATTGTACAGAGAGAGATTTTTTTCATTCGAGAGAAATATCGAACCAAAACCATTCCCTGCTCTTGATAAAGACAGGAGTAAGGCTTTAAAAAAATTGAAGATCAAGGAAAGTATCCTACAAAAACTTCCGGGACTTGATTGCGGATTATGCGGTTCACCTGATTGTAAGACATTTGCCGAAGATGTTGCAAAAGAGAAAGCTAAACTGTCAAGTTGTATATTTTTAAATAAAGAGGGAATAAATGCAGAAAAAAAAGAGGACATTACTTGATATCAAAAAGATATTAGATCTTAATGTTTTATTTGGAGATGACCTGCTGGACAGGGAAATAGAATGCGGTTATATTAGCGATGTACTGAGTAACGTAATGGGAAAAGCAAAACCGGGAGATATCTGGGTAACTTATCAGGGACACCCAAATATTGTTGCCGTAGCGATTTTAAAACATCTTGCAGCTATAATTATCATCGGAGGAAGAGAACCAGAGAAAAGTACTATTAAAAAGGCTGAGGAAGAAAAAATACCACTCCTGTCAAGTGAATTTCCTGCTTTTGAGATAGTAGGTAGATTATATGATATGGGTATTTCCGGATTGCATTGATTTTGAGATTTTATAAAGCAGATCTTCACATTCACACCTGTCTGTCACCATGTGCAGATCTGACGATGTCGCCAAAAAGAGTTATAGAACGAGCAATAGAGGAGAAACTGGATATTATAGGTATCTGTGATCATAATTCAGCGGAAAATATTTTAGCTACTAAAAAACTTTCCTCTGATAAAATTACAGTACTTGCTGGTATGGAAATTACAAGTATCGATGAAGTACATATATTGTCTCTTTTTGATGATACTTATTCAATTCTCGATTTACAGAAAGAAGTATATAAATATTTAACACCGGGTGTAAATGAAAAAAATGTTTTCGGAGAACAGATAATTGTAAATGAATATGATGAAGTGGAAGGATACAACACAAGATTATTGCTCGGTGCAACATCGTTAACACTTGAGGATTTGGTTAATAAAGTTCATCTTCTCGGCGGAATTGCAATTGCATCCCATGTTGATAGAGAAAACTACGGAATAATAAATCAACTCGGTTTTATACCTGAGGATATAGACTTCGATGCCCTGGAGATTTCATACAGGATTACAGAGGAAGAAGCAGTGCAGAAATTTCCTCAGATCAGCCATTATCCGTTAATTACATCATCGGATGCACATTATTTAGATGATATAGGGAGAAAGACAACATCTTTTTTTATTGAAGAACCTTCTGTCAATGAAATAAAAAAAGCTTTTATAAATAAGGAAGGAAGAAGTATAAGGATTTGACTATGCAGGATATTTCTCTTCATATTTTGGATATTGTTGAAAATTCTGTTAATGCTGGTGCCAGTTTGATTGAAGTGACACTTGACGAGGACTTAAAAAATAATCGTCTAAGTTTGACGATAAAAGATAATGGTAGAGGAATTGAAAAGAAATATTTAAAAAGTATTCTCGATCCGTTTTATACAACAAAAAAGGGAAGCAGAATCGGTCTCGGACTTCCTTTACTTGCACAGGCTGCAAAAGAAGCCGGAGGTGAATTAAAAATCACTTCATCAGTGGGAACAGGCACTGAAATTGCAGCGGTTTTTATTCATGATCATATTGATAGAAAACCTCTTGGGGATATTTCCGAGACCTTAATTGATCTTGTTGCCGCAAAGGGATTAAAATTGGATATTATCTACAGTCATAACAAGAATGGAGACAGTTTTATTTTTGACACAAGAGAAATCAAGAAAGAATTGCAGGATGTAAATATCGATAATCCTGAAGTTCTCAAGTTTTTAAAAAAAAGAATTAAAGAAAGTTTAAATGAAATAAAAGTGAAAGGTGATTGAAATGAAGAAATTAAAGATCGGAGATCTTGAAAAGATCAGAGAGAAGATTAGAAAGACCTCTAATTTGAGAAAAGGACAGGCAAGAGCTAATATAACTGTTCACATGGGTACATGTGGAATTGCAGCTGGTGCACGTGATATTATGTCAACACTTCTTGAGGAGATCGAGAAGAAAAAAATCGATGATGTTCTTGTCACCACTTCAGGATGTGCTGGTTTATGCAGTAGAGAGCCAATGATCACTGTTGAAGTAAAGGGTAAACCGCCTGTAAAATATGGCGACCTGACCAAAGACAGAATGAAGATAATTTTTACTGAGCATATTATCGAAGGTAATATTGTTGAAAAATTTGCTCTTGCGATAGGCAGTGAACATACATATTAATAAATATTAATGAAAATATTAAATCTGAAATTGACATCGGTTTAGCAAGGAGAATAATTTGGAACAACACAGGTTACATTTACTTGTCTGCGCAGGAACAGGATGCGTAGCAAATCAATCCTTCAAAATTAAAGAGGAGCTTGAAAAGGAAATCCAAAAAAAGGGTCTTTCTGACGAGGTGAAAGTGATAACCACAGGATGTCAGGGTTTCTGTGAGAGAGGTCCCATTGTGATAGTAAAACCGGGAGACATTTTTTATCAACAGGTAAAAGAAAAGGACATACCTCTGCTTGTTGAGGAACACCTTCTTAAAGGGAGACCTGTTGAGAAATTGATGTATTTTCCATCCAAAAAAGAACCTCCTGTACAGAAAATGATGGACATTGGATTTTTTAAGCACCAGAGACTTGTTGTATTGAAAAACAGGGGCAGACTCGATCCTGAAAATATTGACGAATACATAGGTTTTGGAGGATATCAGGCTTTGGAAAAAGCTCTTTCTGAAATGACACCTGAGAATATTATTGACCAGATGAAGATTTCAGGACTGAGAGGACGAGGCGGAGCCGGTTTTCCAACAGGACGTAAGTGGGAATTTTGTCAGAGAGCCAAAGATCCGACAAAGTATATTATCTGCAATGCTGATGAAGGAGATCCCGGAGCATTTATGGACAGAAGTATCCTGGAATCGGATCCACATGCGGTGATAGAAGGAATGATTATAGGTGCGTATGCAATTGGTGCAGAAAAGGGTTTTATATATGTGAGGAGTGAATATCCCCTTGCTGTAAAGAGATTGAAGATTGCTCTACTGCAGACTGAAGATTATGGTCTTCTTGGTGAGAATATTCTCGGTACACATTTAAATTTTTCAATTGATATAATTCAGGGAGCTGGTGCATTTGTGTGTGGAGAGGAAACAGCATTGCTTGCTTCAGTGGAAGGGGATGTAGGAAGACCGAGACCAAGACCTCCGTATCCGGCTGAGAAAGGATTGTGGGGCAAACCTACTAATATAAATAATGTTGAAACCTGGGCGAATGTACCGGGGATCATCTCAAGAGGAGGAAAGTGGTTTGCATCCATTGGAACAGAGACGAGTAAGGGAACAAAAATATTTTCACTCGTCGGCAAGATTAACAATACAGGTCTCGTTGAAGTTCCGATGGGTATTACTTTAAGGGAGATCATATATGATATAGGCGGAGGAGTACCGAATAAAAAGAAATTCAAAGCTGTTCAGACAGGAGGACCTTCGGGAGGTTGTCTCCCTGAAGAGATGCTCGATCTGCCGATTGATTATGACAGTCTGACAAAGGCAGGCTCGATAATGGGCTCCGGAGGAATGATCGTACTAGATGAAGATACCTGCATGGTTGATCTTACAAGATATTTTTTGAAATTTACTGTCGAAGAATCATGCGGTAAGTGTACTCCATGTAGAGTTGGAACTCGGAATATGGTTGATATCCTTGATAAAATTACAGAAGGAAGAGCTGTTATCGAGGATCTCGAAAAACTTGAGGTTCTTGCCCGGACTGTGAAAGCAACAGCACTTTGCGGTCTTGGTCAGACTGCTCCGAATCCTGTTCTCACCACTTTGAAATATTTCAGGGATGAATTTGAGGCACATATATTAAAAAAATTCTGCCCTGCTCTTGTTTGCCGTGATCTTATTGAATTTTATGTCATTGAAGAGAAGTGTACAGGATGCCAGAGATGTGTCAGTGTCTGTCCGACTGGTGCAATAACAGGACCAAGATCTCAACCGCATAATTTAGATCCTGATAAATGTATCAAATGCCGTGCCTGCTATGAAATATGCCGTTTTGATGCAATCGCCGGAAATGCGATAATTATCAAATCAGGGGAGGAAGAATGAAAATTACAATAGATAATCGGGAAATTGAGGTCAAAGAAAATACTACGATACTTCAGGCTGCCCAGGACAATGATATTTACATTCCTCATATATGTTCTCATCCCCAGTTAACTCCCTATGGAGGATGCCGTCTTTGTATTGTTGAAGTTGATGGTCTGAGAGGATATCCGACATCCTGTACAACTACAGTCGGAGATGGAATGGTGATAAGAACAAATACTCCCGTACTGTCTGAGATGAGACAGGAGATTATTCAGCTTATGTTAAGTGACCATCCTTCAGGCTGTCTTATCTGTGATGAAGAGGAAGAATGTTCAGACAACCAGGTGACTATCAGAAAAGTAGGAGCGACAACCGGATGCAGATGGTGTCCTAATGATAAAGACTGTGAGCTGCAGAAAATTGTTGAATATCTTGAAGTAAAGGAAATAATTTTTCCAGTTTACTATCAGGGATTTCGAGTTGAAAAAGAAGATCCTTTCTTTGACAGGGATTACAATCTCTGTATTTACTGTGGACGTTGTGTAAGGATATGTCAGGAACTTAGAAAAAGTAATGTTATCACAATGAACCAGAGAGGGAAACTGACTACAATCAGTCCACCCTATAAGATGACTCACATCGAAGGTGGATGTGAATTTTGCGGTGCTTGTGTTTCAGTATGTCCCACCGGGGCGAATTTTGAAAAGAGCAGGAAGTGGACAGGTAAACCTGATACATATAATGATTCATTCTGTCCATTATGTGATTTGAATTGCGATGTGCAGGTTCTCGAGAAAAAGAAGAAGATAATTGGAATTCTTCCTCCAGGAGACCCTCATCAGTCGGGTGGAGATCTCTGTGTTAAAGGTCGTTTTTGCCTAAGTGAACTTGTCAATTGTCCTGAAAGGATTAATCTTCCTGAATTCAAATTCACCGAAGGTTATGGAGTGATTACGAACTCGGAGGCAATACAAAGAGTCATAGATGTTCTAAAAAATGTCGATGGAGAAAGAGTGGCATTTTATCTGTCTCCAAACCTTTCTCTTGAGGAGATTGCAACTGCAAATTACTTTGCCCGGAAAGTATTAAATTCCGGGAATATTTCATCCTCTGTACTCGATAATAATCTGATTGCCATGATATCGTTTGCCGAAGAGTCAATTTCAATAGAAGATATTAAAAGCTCCGATTGTATAATATCCCTCTTTGTCAATGGCAATTACAGTTATGCACCTGTAACCCTTGAAGTTAAAAGAGCTGCAGATAGAGGGGTCCCATATTATCAAATAGGCTGGTTTGAAGATACTACATCACGTTTTAGTGAAAAACAGATTGTAATACCACCGGGGAAAGAAAAATTATTTTTTCGCAATATAGTTAAATACCTTGAGAAAGGCTCAGGAGCATCAGCGGATATAAAAGAACTTGTCAGATTAATTAAACTCTCCCCTCTTCCTACTTTTATTATAGGGCATCACTTACTCGACATGACAGAGGGTGTTGAGATTCTACAGAGTATTAAAAGAATCATCGAACTGACAGCATCGAAGTTTTTTGTAACAATACCTTATGGTAATATTTCAGGACTTCTGTCCATTATCAGAGCAAAATTAAATAGTGAGATAACTGAACTGTGCAATGAAGGTAAAATTGATATTCTTTATCTTGTTGGAGACAGTCCTTTTCAAGATAGACCTCCTGTTGATTTTATTATTCATCAGAGTTCCTTTCGTCCTCCTGATAAACTTAAAGCTGATTTGATTTTACCAACTGCTATCTGGGGTGAGATTTCAGGTACTTATGTTGATATTCACAAAAGAAGGAAAAAATTCAAAGCAGTTGTATCACCAGGTGAGGACATTATGACGAATGAGGAAATTTTCCTGAAGATATCCGAAGCAATAAGCAAGAAAATTATG
>CBDUTX010000022.1:0-13218 GCA_965370235.1 uncultured Desulfuromonadaceae bacterium
GTTAAGTATGATAGGACTGAAAAATATAAATTTTTATTTCTTACTGGAATTTCATTTGGTCTTTCTCTAATGAGTAAGATTATTGTTGGTTTATTTCTCCCTGCTTCGATATTTGTTTTCCTGACTTTTCAACTGCTTGCAAAAAGAAAAACTTTTCATAAGGCTTTTTTCGAGTTAACAACGGTAATTTTATTAGGATTTGTTTTAGCTTTTCCCTGGCATCTATTTATGTTTGTCAAATACAAAATGAATTTTTTTAACTACTTTATTTTTTTCCATGTAATTGAAAGAACTATTCAAGGTGTTGAATCAAATACTCAAGTACTTGGATATTTTTTCTACATAAATCAAATTATAATACTGATGCCAATTCCTATTGCACTAATTTTATTCAAATTAAAGAATCTTTACATAGAAAATAGAAAAGAATTTTTCCAATTTTTCTCTTTTTTTATTCTACCTTTTATTGTCATTAGCTTATCCCAGACAAAACTCAGAACTTATATAATTGCAGTTTTACCACCACTTTCTTTATTAGCAGGTCTTTCAATAAATGCTATCTGGAAAAAAAATAAAATATCAAAATTAAGTATTATTGCAGCAATTTTAATGTTCTTCTGGTCACAAAATGATGTATTCCGTGAACAGATGAAAGTAATCTTCAGCAATCTATCTATTTTTATTAATTATCAAATTTTACTTTTATTAATAATAATAGTACTACTAATATCTTTATCTAAATATTTCAGTGGAAGAAAAATTATAATACTATTTCTATGTATGATGCTTGTAAGCTCATTTACTTCAAAAACAAGATTATTTTACAGAGGTAATCTTAAATCAATATCTGAAATTTTTTTCCGAAACAATTTTAAAAGACTCATATATGTAGATAACAATACAGCTATTACCAATCCACAGATCAATTATTACTTTAATGGAATTAACCTTGATGTACTTGATGAAAAATACAATTTCTTAAGATTATATCCAAAGTCAATAAACACATTAGAAAACCTTGATATTAATTGTAAAACTCTTATAATCTTCAACCAATGGCATAGAGTAAGTGAATTCGAATTGATAGAGGATCATTTCAAAACTAACTACAGGAATAAAATAATATTAAACAATCAATTTTACCGAGTATATATTATTTATCCGAATTAAATATAATTTATCTATCAAAAAATTATGAATAAAGATGATTTATTTCAGCAAGTTAAAACAGAAATAGATAAAATACCAGATGAATTTGATATCTGGGTTGCCTGCAGTGGTGGCTGTGATTCTGTTGCTCTGACATATTTAACCAAAGAAATAAGCTTAGAGAAATTAAAAGGAATTGTTTATTTCAATCATAATCAAAGAGGAGAAACAGAGCTTTCTGAAGACATTGCTTTGATAGAAAAAATATCATCCGAACTGTCTATTGATAAATCCATAGGGAATTGGAAAGATGCAAAAAAAAATTTAGGAGAAGATAAATTACGGAAAGTGCGTTATGATTTTTTCGATAAATTCATTAATAAACGAAATATTATTCTCTTATTAGGTCATACATTGGATGATCAAATTGAAACATTTTTTTTGAATCTGTTAAGAGGTACCGGACTGAAAGGTTTGCTCGGAATCCCGGAATACAGAGATAAAAATATTTACAGACCTCTTTTAAATATTACAAAGGAAGAATTAAAAAAATTCCTCAAAAATAATAATATACTTTTCAGGGATGATATAACAAATTATTCAATACGTTTTAAAAGGAATTTAATTCGTTTAAAATTGATACCTCTTATCGAAAATATTTCCGGTAAAGATATTAGAATCCTCTTTTCAAGGACAATCTCATCTTTAAAGGAAGATGATAAAATAATAAGTTTTTTTCTCGAAGAATACATCAATGAAGTTGCATCAGAGGACTCTGAAGGTTATACTATAGACCTTAAAAATTTTAACAGTACGCCTAAATTCATACACATAAGGATACTGAGATTAGCAGCTCTTAAAGCAGGAAAACCTTATCTTTCAGCAATTCAGACAGACAGACTTCTTTCTCTTTCATATAATTTAGCTGGACATAAATTGGATTGTGGGTATATATCAGCTTACAGAAAAAAAAACAAACTATATATACGAAGTACTTTCGGAGGAAAAAATGAATATTAAGGAAGTTCTGATCAATAAAAATGAAATACAAATAGCTGTCCAGCAGATTGCAAAAAAAATGAACTCCGATTATGCAGAAAGTAAAGAAGTAGTGTTTGTAATAATTTTGAAAGGCGCTATTGTATTTGCTTCAGATCTTATGAGAAAAATTAACTTTCCTGTAACGCTTGATTTCATATCTGCTGCTTCTTATGGTTCTTCGACTAAAACAAGCGGTGTTGTAAAAATTTTGAAAGATCTTGATTTTCCAATAGAAGGTAAAGATGTAATAATAATTGAAGATATTGTCGATACAGGTCTGACATTATCATATCTCAAAACCATTTTGGTAACCAGACATCCCAAATCATTAAAAATTTGCACTCTTCTCGATAAATATTCAAGAAGAGAGATCGAACTTGAAATTGACTATGTCGGTATCAGGATACCAGATAAATTTGTTGTCGGATACGGATTGGATTGGAATGAAAAATATAGATACTTACCTAATATTTCAATAATAGGTTAGGAGGAAATTTGGCAAAAAAACCAACTTTTTCTTTTTTAAAAGGATTAATTTTCTGGATTGCAATAATTGCACTTGGGCTTATCCTCAGTGAACTTTGGAGCACCAGAGGAGAGAAAAGAAAAAATATTGACTATTCTGAATTTTACCATTTATGGAAAAATGGCGATATAAAAAGTCTTGTCGTTATCGAACAGAACATTGAAGGTGAATTGAGAAATCCAGTCGAACTTCCTGAAAAGGGAGAAGTTACTATTTTTAAAACACATATTCCTTATCCTGATCCCGATCTTATTCGGGAATTGGTTGAGGATCAAAGTGTTATGGTGTCATCAAAAACCTCTTCCAATTTTTGGCAATATGTATTGCCATGGCTTCCAATAATTTTAATTTTTGCTATATGGTTTTTCCTGTGGAGAAAAATGATGGAAGGTGGAGGTCCCGGAAAGGCATTTTCCTTTGCAAAATCAAAAGCAAAAAGATTTGTTGCAGATAAAAATATAGTTAATTTTAACGATGTAGCTGGTGAAGAAGAAGCTAAAGAAGAATTACGAGAAGTTATTGAATTTTTACAAGATCCAAAAAAATTCACTCGCCTTGGTGCAAAAGTACCAAAGGGAGTATTACTTATAGGAGCCCCGGGAACTGGAAAAACCCTCCTTGCACGAGCAGTTGCAGGTGAAGCTGATGTTCCATTTTTTTCAATTACAGGATCTGACTTCGTTGAAATATTTGTAGGTGTTGGAGCCAGCAGAGTACGAGATCTCTTCAAAAGAGGAATGGAAAATGCACCATGTATAATATTCATAGATGAGATAGATGCAGTTGGCAGACATAGAGGGGATACTGTCTCGGGAGCGCATGAAGAAAGAGAACAGACTCTTAATGCTCTACTTTCTGAAATGGATGGATTTGAACCAAATCGGGGAGTAATTGTTATAGCTGCTACAAATAGACCGGAAGTTCTTGATGCAGCATTACTTAGACCAGGTAGATTTGACAGACGGGTTATTGTTGAAATACCAGATTATCGTGGAAGAAAAGGGATTTTCAAGGTCCATACCAGAAATATTCCTCTTTCAGATGATATTGATCTTGAACAACTTGCTAAAGGAACACCGGGTCTCGTTGGAGCAGATATAGCAAACATGGTCAACGAAGCTGCACTTCAGGCTGCAAAATTGAATAAAAATAAAGTGGAAATGATAGATTTTGAATGGGCAAAAGATAAAATTCTCATGGGTGTTGAAAGGAAATCCATGCTGATAAGTAAGGAAGAAAAAAAGATTACAGCTTATCATGAAGCAGGTCATGCCCTGATTGGTAAATTGATCAAGGAATGTGATCCAATTCATAAAGTATCAATCATTCCAAGAGGAAGATCACTCGGTGTAACACAATCACTTCCTCTCGATGACAGAAGGCTTTATAAAAAGACATACTTATATGCAATGCTATCACAGTTATTAGGAGGAAGAGCTGCTGAAATATTGATTTTCAAAATTCCGACTACAGGTGCAGGAAATGATCTTGACAAAGTAACACAACTTGCAAAAAATCTGGTCTGTGATTGGGGAATGAGTGAGAAAATCGGACATATTCACCTTTCAAGAAAAGAAGAAAGACTTGTACTCGGAGGTAAGGAAATCGGTTTTTCAAGAGATTATTCTGAAAAGACAGCTCAATTGATAGACGAGGAAGTTAAAAATATTATTGATAATGCATATGATAAAGCATATCACTTACTGGAAAATCATCTGACAGTTCTCCACGAAATAGTAAAAGTACTTCTTAATAAGGAAGTGATAACCGGTGAAGAAATTACTGATCTAATGATAAAATTAGGTGTTGCATCACCTGAAAAGGAAATTTCTTGAAAAATAATATCAAAAAACCAATTTCAATTCACACATGGACTACCAGAGATAATACCGATATTTATGATATCTTCAAAGATATCGGAGTTGATAAAGAAGCATGGGATATCATGGCAGATAAAAGCAGGATATATGCACTTCTCATAGACAATCTTTCTATGGCTGGGAGTAATGTACTAAAACAAACTGCCCTTTCACTGGGTGCTGAAGCAGCAGTTCATGGAGGAGTTATAGAAGGAAGTAAAAAAAGTTCAAAAGTTCTCCTTTTTGGAACTAAATCCCAACTTAATATCATTTCGGAGAAGTTAAAAATTCAGCAATTCCATTTATACGAAGTTTCCGAGAAAATAAAGGCTTTTACTCAAACTGAAAAAAACAGATACCCGGAATTCAAATGGAAAATAAAATCCAAATCATTAGATCTGAACAGACCTTTCATAGTCGGCGTTCTCAACCTTACTCCTGATTCATTTTATGACGGAGGAAAATGGAATAATCCGGAGACAGCTTTAGAAAAAGCACTTGAAATGATTGATGATGGTGCAGACATGATCGATATTGGAGGAGAATCATCAAGACCCGGAAGTGACCCTGTTTCTGCAGATGAAGAGATTAATAGAATTTTACCGGTTATCAAGTCCATCAAAAAACAAAGTAATACAACCATTTCTATAGATACAAGAAATTCTGAAACTGCTGAAATTGCTCTTGATAACGGTTGCGAAGTTATAAATGATATATCTTCATTTTCAGATAAAAATATGCCCAAAATCATTAATAAATATTCTGCAGGTCTGGTTCTTATGCATATGAAAGGAAAACCAAAAACAATGCAGGAAAAACCGGAATATCATAATGTATTCCATGAGGTAAGTAGTTATTTGAAGGAAAAACTTAATTTTGCTTTAAATCAGGGAATAGACAGAGATTACATTGTATGTGATCCGGGATTCGGATTTGGAAAACTTCTCCGGCACAATACAATTCTTCTCAACCATATTTCAGATCTAGGATCCTTTCTTTCAAGACCTGTCTATGTAGGTTTATCCAGAAAATCAATGATCAAGTATCTTGGAGGTGGAGAAACACCTGCTGACAGACTTGAAGGAAGTATTTCCCTTAATGTATTAGCTTTGCTGCAGGGAGCTTCAATTTTCAGGGTTCATAACGTAAAATCAACTGTAAAAGCTCTGAAAACAGTTTTTTCTACTACAGGAGGAAATTTGTGGATTTAATGTCCATTTTTATCATCGATATACTTGATATTGTCATAGTAGCTTTTCTTTTATACTTCATACTTGTTTTTTTCAGAGGTACAAAAGCGATTTCAATGATAATAGGTATTCTGTTGGTTTTTGCACTTGGCTTTATTTCAAATATTTTACAATTGAGAGCTCTTTCCTGGCTTTTAAAAGGACTTGAAACTGTTTGGCTTATTGCTTTTGTAATTGTATTCCAACCTGAAATCAGAGCAGTTTTGACATCACTCGGTAAGAATCCCCATCTGCATTTTTTACGTACAGAACAGAAAACCGAGTTGAACATGATAGAAGAAATCGTTGAAGCCAGTCAATGGCTTGCAGATCACTATGTCGGAGCGATAATTGTATTAGAACGTACTGTGGGGTTAAGAGATCTTCTCCGAGAAGATGGTATAGCGGTTGATGCTGCAGTATCTGCTCCATTACTGGAAACTATTTTCTGGAAAGGATCACCTCTTCATGACGGTGCTGTAATAATCAAGGAAGCAAGAGTAGTGGCTGCAAAGGCAAGATTACCATGGACCAATAGATATCTTGGAAGAGATACAAGTCTTCTTGGAATGCGTCACAGAGCAGCCATGGGAATTGCAGAAGAAACAGATGCTTTTACAATCGTCATCTCCGAACAGAGAGGAGAGATATCGATAGCAACCGGGAAAAAACTTCTTCGAAAAATCGATGGAGATACTTTAAGGGCTAATCTTTTTATATCTCTTGGATTAGATAATAAAACAAATTGGACAAATGATTTGAAAAAAATTTGGAGCAAAACATGAATTTTGAAAAAAATAAAATTATTGGGTTTTCAATAGTTTTCTTTATTACATTACTAATCTATTTATATACAATGTCTCCTACAGTGGCTTTCTGGGACTGCGGTGAATTCATTGCAGCGAGCTTCGGTCTGGGAGTTCCCCACCCCCCCGGTACACCACTTTTCATTCTCATAGGAAGGATATTCAGTCTAATACCTATCGGGACCATTGCCCAGAGGATAACTTTTATAAGTGCATTCTCGGGAGCACTCGCATCCGCATTTATGTATCTTGTAATGCTGCAAATATTTGGATTTTTAAAAAAACGTATCTCCTATATCATGCATCTCTCTGCTGTGACAGGCAGCCTTGTAGCTTCTTTTTCATACAGTGTCTGGTTTAGTTCCGTAGAAGCAGAGGTATATGCTCTAAGCGGATTTGTCATGCTATTCATGATCTGGCTTACTTTAAAATGGGCTAAGAGGTTTAAATCCGGTTCGCACAAGACCTGGCGCTGGGTTCTGCTCATTTTATACGTCGGTTCTCTTTCTGTCGGAATTCATCTTCAACCAATTCTGATTATGATGGTGATATTTTTATTTGCTCTTTGGGTGACAAGGGGTCGAGAAGAATATCGTGATCTTCTTCTCGGTGCAGTATTTTTAACAGAACTTCTGCTCGTAACTTACCTACTTATAAAGATTTTCATTGAGACAGATTCTATTGGAAAGTTCTTGCCTTTTATGCTGATAATTTTAGGAGTTCTGTTTGTTTATCTTGCATATAGATGGGCAGGGAAATATTCATGGTCAAGGATAGTTATGATCTCTCTTGTAACATTACTCGGTTTGAGCAGTTATTTCTATCTTATGGTCAGAGCAGGTACCAATCCCGCGATAAACGAATCAGATCCGAGGAACATCAAAGGTCTCTGGGATGTATTTTCTAGGAAACAGTATGGAGAGAACAATCCGTTGAACCGCAGGATAGCATATCCTGAGATGTGGAATAATAATGAGGATTTAGGTTTCAACAGTGTTGATGGTCTTGTTCACGATGTGAGAATATATTTCAAGTATTTTACATGGCAGTTCACGCCATGGGCGAGAGAGAATCTTGCTGCCGGGATGATATCGTTATGGGTTGCTCTTTTATATTTATCACTGGGTATATTGGGTCTTGTGCGACTGTATTATGGTGACAGAAAGTTGTTTCTACTTTTGTTTTTAACTTTCTTTCTTTTCAGTATGGGGCTTGTATTTTACCTTAATATGAGGTTTCTGCCATCCGATCCCGGATATTTAAAACCCCATGAAGTAAGGGAGAGGGATTATTTCTTTGCTTCTGCATACCAGTGGTGGGGCATGTTTGCCGGTTTTGGCTTATTCTGGTTACTCGAACTCTTTTCTGTTTTCGCAGGAGGCTGGAATAAATGGAAAAAAATAATGGTCACTGCTGCAGGCATTGTGCTTGTTCTCATTCCTATAATGGGTAACAAATACAGCAGAGCCAATAGGCGTGGTGATTTTATGGCTGATGACTATGGTTACAATATCCTGATATCATGTACAAAACCGGGTATTTTATTCACCAACGGGGACAATGACACATTCCCCCTCTGGTTTCAGCAGGAAGTCATAGGTACGAGAAAATTCGATCCTGAAGCAGATACCGGTATTATAGTTGCCAATTTCTCACTTCTCAACACCAACTGGTATGTAAAACAGATATATCAGCAGGGAATACCGATTCCAATAGAAGAACCTTTTCGCCAAACTTCACTTGAACAGCAGTGGGTTGAAACATTTTTCGATTCCGAGAGAGATACTTCTCTTATCAGGGAGTTCTCAATAAAAGATATGAATGAGATCTATGGAATTCTTGATTCTCTTGCTTTGAGTCGAGGGAAAGAAACTTTCGTCGAATATGTAATTGATAATATCACACCTCTACCCTCAAATGACGGAATACTTCTTCCTAAGGATATTGCAATGAGAGCTCTTATCTGCGGCAGTGCAGGAATACAATTCACAAAAGATCTCCTTCTTTCATCTGATGAAGAATTTGCTTTATATATAGGTCCAAAATTAAAAGAAGATGCTGAATTTTCGATTTATTTCTCAATAACATGCAGCCCGGGAAATAAAGCAAAACTCGATCCATTTATGCAGCAGGAAGGACTTGCTTTCAGATTGGTTCCCTCACCGGAAAGATTTGATTTTCAGCTGACTGAAGACTTACTTTTAAATAAATTCAGATTCAGAGGTTTAATGGACAGCCGTTTTTTGAACGATGATGGAACGATAAACATCACCTCTGTTAACAATTCTGATGAAATTGTACTCGATCATTCGGTTTTCCTTGATGATAATGCTCTTGGTTTGGCAACAAGTTATGCTTCCGCTTTTTTTAGATACGGACACACATTATCTGGTTTTAATGATAGAGATATGCTTTACAAAGCAATTGATTTTTTAAGAATTGGAAGAGCATTTGGTGATTTTGATCCGGGACCATTTTCATATCAACTTGCCTCCATATACAGAAGACTTGATGAAGATGAAAAAGCACTTAAAGAACTGAAGAAAACTTTACCGATTCTCAATGAACTTTCGAAAGCAGCATTGAATATAAATGATATGACCGCATATGAAAGATATATCAGAACATCCTCGGAATTCTATTCACAGATGCTGATATTATATCTAAAAACAGGCAGACCTGAAATTGCAAAAATAATGCTCGACTCTATTATAATAACTTATCCGAATCATCCGACAATACTCTCAGCTCTTTTTCTAATACCTTATTATATGAATGACACAACTCTTGCTGATTCAGCTTTGATGAAATTAATTTCCGATCCTGAAAGCCATTCAATGATCCTACCCTGGAGTGAGAAAATTGCAATAGAAGACCTTAAAGATTCCACTGTATTTATCTACATCATAACCAAAGCAATACAAATGGGTGTTGAAGATTCTTTGCTTTATCAAAAAGCTCTTGAATTATCCATTGTCAAAAAGGAATTAAATTGAAGAAAATCACCTTAAACACAGAAAAAAGAAATGTACTCGTCGATATAACAAATAAGATTAAAAACACAATTACAGATGATTTGCACGGTGAAGGTGTGTTGTTTGTCTTCTGTCCTCATACTACTGCAGCTCTTACAATAAATGAAAGTGCTGATCCCGATGTTTCACTTGATATCGAAGAAACACTGACTTCACTGATACCCACAAAAGATAATTATCATCATTTTGAGGGAAATTCCGACTCACATATAAAAACTGTAATAACCGGTCAATCCCTGTCAATCCCTTTTGTCGAAAGTAAATTAATCCTCGGTAGATGGCAGGGAATTTTTTTCTGCGAGTATGACGGTCCGAGATCAAGAGAAGTCCATCTTATGGTAATCAGAAGCACAGACTGATGGTATTCATTATCTTTCTACCTTGCAGAATCCAATAATTCAACCTGAAGATGTCAGAAGTAAATATACATTCTGTCCTTTATTTTTAACAATAGTGATGATATAAATATTTTTCATATACATCTGTAAAATTATATAATTATTCAGAAAAGGATTGATAATGAGTATAAATAAAATTAAAGCTTTGAATTTTTCTTTCGTCTTCTTCATTACAATTATCATTTATTATTACACGATGTCTCCTTCAGTAGCTCTCTGGGACTGCGGTGAATTCATTGCAGCGAGCTTCGGTCTGGGAGTTCCCCACCCCCCCGGTACACCACTTTTCATTCTCATAGGAAGGATATTCAGTCTAATACCTATCGGGACCATTGCCCAGAGGATAACTTTTATAAGTGCATTCTCGGGAGCACTCGCATCCGCATTTATGTATCTTGTAATGCTGCAAATATTTGGATTTTTAAAAAAACGTATCTCCTATATCATGCATCTCTCTG
Source organism: uncultured Desulfuromonadaceae bacterium (assembly GCA_965370235.1). Classification (GTDB taxonomy): domain Bacteria; phylum SDB-A; class SDB-A; order SDB-A; family SDB-A; genus CBDUTX01. Next base: position 10,502 of record CBDUTX010000022.1, read on the forward strand.
CTGTGACAGGCAGCCTTGTAGCTTCTTTTTCATACAGTGTCTGGTTTAGTTCCGTAGAAGCAGAGGTATATGCTCTAAGCGGATTTGTCATGCTATTCATGATCTGGCTTACTTTAAAATGGGCTAAGAGGTTTAAATCCGGTTCGCACAAGACCTGGCGCTGGGTTCTGCTCATTTTATACGTCGGTTCTCTTTCTGTCGGAATTCATCTTCAACCAATTCTGATTATGATGGTGATATTTTTATTTGCTCTTTGGGTGACAAGGGGTCGAGAAGAATATCGTGATCTTCTTCTCGGTGCAGTATTTTTAACAGAACTTCTGCTCGTAACTTACCTACTTATAAAGATTTTCATTGAGACAGATTCTATTGGAAAGTTCTTGCCTTTTATGCTGATAATTTTAGGAGTTCTGTTTGTTTATCTTGCATATAGATGGGCAGGGAAATATTCATGGTCAAGGATAGTTATGATCTCTCTTGTAACATTACTCGGTTTGAGCAGTTATTTCTATCTTATGGTCAGAGCAGGTACCAATCCCGCGATAAACGAATCAGATCCGAGGAACATCAAAGGTCTCTGGGATGTATTTTCTAGGAAACAGTATGGAGAGAACAATCCGTTGAACCGCAGGATAGCATATCCTGAGATGTGGAATAATAATGAGGATTTAGGTTTCAACAGTGTTGATGGTCTTGTTCACGATGTGAGAATATATTTCAAGTATTTTACATGGCAGTTCACGCCATGGGCGAGAGAGAATCTTGCTGCCGGGATGATATCGTTATGGGTTGCTCTTTTATATTTATCACTGGGTATATTGGGTCTTGTGCGACTGTATTATGGTGACAGAAAGTTGTTTCTACTTTTGTTTTTAACTTTCTTTCTTTTCAGTATGGGGCTTGTATTTTACCTTAATATGAGGTTTCTGCCATCCGATCCCGGATATTTAAAACCCCATGAAGTAAGGGAGAGGGATTATTTCTTTGCTTCTGCATACCAGTGGTGGGGCATGTTTGCCGGTTTTGGCTTATTCTGGTTACTCGAACTCTTTTCTGTTTTCGCAGGAGGCTGGAATAAATGGAAAAAAATAATGGTCACTGCTGCAGGCATTGTGCTTGTTCTCATTCCTATAATGGGTAACAAATACAGCAGAGCCAATAGGCGTGGTGATTTTATGGCTGATGACTATGGTTACAATATCCTGATATCATGTACAAAACCGGGTATTTTATTCACCAACGGGGACAATGACACATTCCCCCTCTGGTTTCAGCAGGAAGTCATAGGTACGAGAAAATTCGATCCTGAAGCAGATACCGGTATTATAGTTGCCAATTTCTCACTTCTCAACACCAACTGGTATGTAAAACAGATATATCAGCAGGGAATACCGATTTACCTTGATAAAGCCTTCAGTAATTGGGAAAGTATAGAAATTCCCGTAATTAACACATCCTCATCCTATACATTCAAAAACCCTGCACTGACACCATGGAATGACTACATATATAAAACATATATAGAAAGTAACAAGGATCTTCAAATCACCTGGAATAGATTATCTGAGCTTGAAAAAATGAACTTCGGTATAGAACTTTCCGAAAACACAGAGATGGATTTTAATTATTGGCTTTTGGATCAGCTGACAATTGGTAAAGCGTTAGAATACGTTCCTGTTGCTTTTGTACAATATGAGGGAAAAATACATCCAGTTGAAATATTATTACCTAAGGATATAGCTTTGAGAGGAATAGTAACCGGAATATATGAAATCAACTTCACTCCTGATCTGCTTTTAAAAGGACAGCAGGAGTTTGCTGAAATTGTTGCACCTCAGGTTGATACAAATGCAACTTATGCAGTTTATTTCTCTTCGACATGCAGTGTAGAAAATCTGTCAAGTTTCAATGAATGGTTTATAAGTGAAGGCATGGTCTATCGTCTTACATCTGTCAGATATATTCCTCAAACACCTCTTGGTACATTGGAAAGAGTAAACTTTGAACTGACCAGAACCCTGTATATGTCAAAATATAAATTCAGAGGAATTTTTGATCCCGAAATCCTCACAGAAGAAGGTCATCTTGATATCTCTATGCTCTCAAGTAAAGGAATTGAACTTGATAAAAATGTTTTCCGTGGTGTCGAAGCAGATAGACTTTCCTCAAATTACGCTGCAGGTTTTTTCATTCTGGGGACTAATGAACTTAAACATATTGAGGAAGGTAATGGAAATCTACAAAATGCTCTTACGTATCTAAAACTTGGAAACCTGATAAATAAAGGAAATGAAACACAATTTACATATTTTCTTTCCGAAGCTTATAAAATCGGCGGATTTATGGACAGCTCGATAACCATCCTCGATAATTACATAAATAAAATGGAGAACAGGATTGATATTTCATTTTCTCCTGATGAAATAGAAAAGATTAGATCCGGAATTGGCTTTTTTACAGCAAAGAAAATATACACATATATCTACTTCAATGAATATCATAAAGCAGAAGATCTGTTTCAAAAATCCATGACACAACTCGGTTCTTCAAATCCTCAGGATATGATAGTTTTAAACAGCCTCCTCAGTTTCAGAAGGGGTGACACAGCTAATGCTCTCAGTATAATGGAAAATGCCGGTTTTTACGAAGTTGACTTTGATTTTATTAAAAGCTGGTTAAATGATAATGTTCTTAAAGAATCTGCCGATACAGCTTAT
>CBDUTX010000023.1:0-12891 GCA_965370235.1 uncultured Desulfuromonadaceae bacterium
TTCTGCCTTTCCTTCAGCTTGTAAAATTGCAGCCTGTCTTTGACCTTCAGCCTGTAGAATTGCTGCTTTTTTTTCACCTTCAGCTTCGAGGATCATAGACCTTCTGTTTCTTTCGGCTTTCATCTGACGGTGCATTGCTTCAGTAACATCTACAGGAGGTTCTATACGTTGAAGTTCTACTCTTGTAACTTTTGTTCCCCATTTATCTGTTGCTTCATCGAGAATAGTTCTCAATTTTGTATTAATAGTCTCCCTTGAAGTTAATGATTCATCTAATGTCATATCTCCGATTAAGTTCCTAAGATTTGTCTGTGCAAGTTTTGTAGCGGCAATGTAAAAATTTGATATATTGTATCTAACTTTAACCGGGTCGGTTACTTCATAGTAAACAACAGCATCGACTTCAACAACTACATTGTCTTTTGTAATAACATCCTGAGGTGGAACATCTACAACCTGTTCTCTCATATCGACCTTTCTCATTTTTTCTATAAAAGGAAAAACAAGATTTAATCCACTTTCACCTGTTCTTGTATATTTGCCAAATCTTTCAACAAGACCTTTTTCCCATGGTCTTATTATCTTGATTGTAGAAGCGGCAAATATAAAAACAACAACTCCTGCAAGAATGTAAAGAAAAATCATACTTTTTCTCCTTCTTTAAAAGGTTTAACTATTAAATGAACTCCTTTGATATTTGTCACTAGGATAATTTCACCTTTGTTAATTACTTCACCATTTTCACTGTCGGCGCTCCATTTATCCTTATTTATTCGGACCTGTCCGGTATTTTTGATATTATCAATTTTTTCAATTACAACTCCTTTGTTACCTATAAAGCGGTTTGAACCTATTCCGGTAGAGGGTGTTTTTGTCAATTTATCAGCAAATTTTCTTGATACAGCAACAAGAACCAGTGATATTACAAGAAAACTTACCCATTGCCAGGCTGCATGAATATTGAAAATTGCTAAAATTCCTGCAATTGCAGCACCGATTCCAAACCACAACAGAAAGAAACCGCTTGTAAAAATTTCACCAATTATAAAAATAGCAGCAAATATCATCCATAGCCACCAGGGTTGAAAGTCCATATCTAAGCTCCTTTTATCAAAATTTATAATTAAATTATCTACCACCGGTAAAATTTTCTTTTGGAACAGATAGAATATGTCCGGAGGAAAAATGAATTTTTAAACCTTCATTTTCCCAAATTAATTTTATATTAATAATTTCTCTTTCAGAAACAATATAAGGATCTATGTAATTTAATACATGCCCGTAGGAAGGCTCAATATCTTTTGATATTAATATGATATAATCCTTTCTTGTACATTATATTTTATATATGTATGAAATTCAATCTTTATTTGAAGTGTTTGATAACGGATTAAAAGACGAGTATTTTCTATTCTTTTTGCTGATATTAAAGGATTTACATCCTTGTCAGAAAAATTAGGTTCCTAACATATCCAAATGATTATTGACAACCTTCTTCAACTTATTACAATGTGTATAAAAAACCTTGGTGGAGATATTGATAAAGAGGAGGAATATCTTGTAATAGCTCTTTTTGGTGAAAAAAGTGCAAGTGAAAGGGATACGGAGAAATGAAATAAATGAAAAAACAATCCTATATAGCAATAGTCGATGATGAACAAGATATTGTTGAATTGATCAGTTATAATTTAAAAAGAGAAAATTATAAAACAATGGAATTTTTTGAAGGAGAAAAGTTTTTAAGATTTGTTGAAAAAAAACATTTTGATCTTGTTATTTTAGATTTAATGCTCCCGGGAGTCGACGGACTGGAGATATGCAGACGAATGAAATCTAACGAAAGGTTGTCTGATATTCCAATTATCATGATTACAGCAAAAGATTCGGAAGCAGATAAAGTAGTTGGACTCGAACTTGGAGCAGACGATTATATTATAAAGCCTTTCAGCGTAAGAGAGTTAATAGCAAGGGTTAAGGCTGTTTTAAGAAGAGTTGAAAGAAAAACTATAGAAAAAAATGTTTTAAAATTTGAAGACTTATTAATAAATAAAGAAAAATATATAGTTAAAATAAAAAACAAAACAATTGATCTTACACCGACAGAATTCAGAATATTGTATATTCTATTCAGTAAACCGGGGAGAGTTTTTCAGAGAGAAACTCTTCTTGAGAAATTATGGGGAATGGACAAAATTGTTTTAGACAGAACAATAGATGTTCATATTGTTAAACTGAGGAACAAATTAGGTGAATATGGAAAGTACATTAAATCTATCAGGGGAATTGGATATAAAGCCGAGGAAATTATATGAAGAAAATAGGGTTACTGTGGAAATATTTCTTTATCTACCTGCTTTTGACAGTGGCTATATCTTCAATTCTTGTTTTTCTATCTTCAAGGGAAATTCGCAGACATCACATTGATTTTTTAAAAAGCAGTCTTAGAAAAAAAGCTGAACTTGTTGGAAATATAATTGAAAATTTGCTTGTCGAAAAAAACTTTGATCAGCTGGACAGAGAAATTAAAGAAATTGGAAATAATATCGGATATAGAATAACAATTATAGGGAAGGAAGGAACAGTATTTGCTGATTCTGAAGAAAACCCAAATAGAATGGAAAATCATAGTAACAGACCTGAAATCTATCAAGCTTTGAAAAATAATTTTGGTTACATTATCCGGTATAGCACTACTCTTGAGGAAGATATGCTTTATATTGCAATTCCAATAGTGTTTGAGGAGGAAATTTTCGGAGTAATTAGAGTAAGTTCGTATTTAAAAGACATAAATGCTGCAGTCAACAGTGTAATTATTAAAATTGTAATTACAACATCGATTCTAATTTTTCTGGTTTTAATTGTTTCCTTTTTGATATCAAGAGCTTTTTCCAAACCAATTAGTGAGATAGCTAAAGCAGCTGAAAATATAAAAAAAGGAAATTTTGATACTAGAATTTTTGTCAGAAGAAAAGATGAAATAGGAGTTTTAGCAAATTCAATAAATGAAATGGCAAGAGAATTACAACGATTATTTAATGAAATAAAAATAGAAAAAGAAGAATTAAAATTAGTACTTTCATCGATGAAAGAAGCATTGATAGTAATCTCAGAAAAATGAAAAATACTTTTATATAAAGAGAGCTTTAAAAAAATATTAAATACAAACAACAAAATAAAAGGAAAATATTTTTGGGAAATAATTCAACACGAAACTTTTAACTTTCTCATAAAAGAAGTCTTTGCTCACAAAAAAAACAAAAAAAATGAAATTATAATTGGTAATAATATATTTTTAGCTAATTGTTCTTTGATATCTGATATTTCAGAAAGAGAAGTGATTGTTGTTCTTCATGATATTTCTGAAATGAAAAAACTCGAAGAGATAAAAGCGGACTTTATAATAAACACTACACATGAACTTAAAACTCCTCTTACAAGCATTAGAGGCTTTGTCGAAACACTTGAAAAAGATCTTCCAAAAGAAAGTAAAAAGTTTATTGATATAATTTTAAGAAATATCGACAGATTGAATTTAATTGTCTCAGATCTACTGACATTATCTGATCTTGAAAGAAAAAACAAAAAAATTGATATAAGTGAATTTAATATAATAAAAACAATAGATAATTTAGAAATTATTTTTTCAGAAAAAATTGATAAAAAAAATATAAACTTTAAAAGAGAAATACAAAAAGATTCAACTTATATCAAAGCTGATATTTTCCTAATAGAACAGATGATAATGAATCTTATTGATAATGCTATTAAGTATAATAAAGAAAAAGGGGATATTACAATAAGAGTTTTTAAAAATGAAAAAGGTGTCAATTTTGAGGTGGAAGACACCGGTATTGGTATAAAAAAAGAAAATACAGAAAGAATATTTGAAAGATTTTATGTTGTTAATCAATCAAGATCAAGGAAAATGGGGGGAACAGGGCTTGGTCTTTCTATTGTTAAGCACATTGTCAACCTGCACAATGGAAGTATAGAAATTGAAAGCGAAACTGAAAAGGGAACAAATATCAGAATAATTATTCCTTATTTCAAATAAATCCGTAAATTAACCAAAAATTAACAAATTCTTTATCCTAAAAAAATAATATTTTTATATTTTCTCAATTGAAATTTAATTTTAACAAAAGGAGGAAAAAGAAAATTGTTTTTAATGACAGGATTAATTGAGAAAAAAAAGCAAAATAGGAGTAAATAATGCAGATAAATAGAATATTGTTTTTATTTTTTAGTATTTCAATATTATTTTCTTCATTGATTTATGGGCTTGAAACAAAAATCTCGATGGAAATATGGGACAGATGGACAGTTAGTTATCAAGACAGTATTACTGAAAACTATATGTCTGTCGCAAGAGGATATTTTAGAATCGAACCGAAATTTAATGATTACATAAAAGGTAGATTTAATATTGATGTCTATTCCAGCGACAAAAGGAACGATGCAAATGGAGCTGGTTTAAAGTTGAAATATGCTTATCTTGATTTCATAAATATTGTAAATTACCATACTTTCAGCGTTGGCTTGATTAAAAATTACTTTGGGACAATATATTCATGGGATTATACAACTATAGAAAAATCACTTGATGACCTGGAAAAGGTTATTTCGTCTACAGACTATGGGATTTCACTTACAGGTAAATTTGATTATTTCATCTATAATATTGGAATTTATAATGGAGAAGGATATAAAAAAACCGAAGATAATGTAAATACTCAACCGGCTTTTTTGGCTAATATCAGAATTAAACCTGTGAATAATTTTATGATAGGAGGTTCTGCAAGATTTCACAATTATGGAATACTTGATTCTATTGACGATGAATATAAATCAAACATGTCTTTTGCCGGTGTCGCTAATATTAATTTCAAATCTGTTGACCTGTGGCTTGAATACATTGTTGATAAGGACAATGATCCTAACATTGATACTACAATAACTGCTCAGGGATTTATGATTATGCCCGTATTTAATCTTAAAGAGATGACAGGAGCTGATGTGCAGCTGGTTGGAAGATATGATATGTGGGATCCGAATACAGATATAGATGAAGACGGACACTCAAGGATTATTGCCGGATTAAACTGGAATGTTTTTAAAGATAATAACAATAAAGTAATGATCCAGTTTAACTGGGAAAGAACAATGTTTGAAGCAGATGGTTCGGTCCCTGATGATAAAATAATGTTGCAGTTCCGTTGGAAATTTAAAACATCTGTCTAAGGAGGAAAAATGAAAAAGACATTTTTTTTAATCTCAATTGCAATTTCTTTGATATTTGTGGTAATTGGCTGTAGTAATCCTGATACAGGAAATAATCATGCAAATACAGTGAGTGATTCTGATGTTAATGTTCCTGAGAAAGTAGAGATTGAAATACTGGGAGCAGGAGCTACTTTTCCTTTTCCTCTATATACAAAGATGTTTGATGATTATCACCAGAAAGTTGGACCGCAGGTGAATTATCAGGGAATTGGATCAGGGGGAGGAATAAGAAGTCTTCTTGATAAAACAGTAGATTTTGGCGGAACCGATGCCTTTATGAGTGAAGAAGAAATGGCAAAGGCAGAAGATAACAAAATAGTTCATATTCCTACCTGCCTTGGAGCTATTGTTGTAACATATAATCTTCCTGACAAACCAGTTTTAAAATTTTCTTCTGAGATAATAGAAGGAATTTTTCTTGGAAACATAAATAAGTGGAATGATGAAAAAATAAAAGAATTAAATCCGGAGATTGATCTTCCAAACATGGATATAGTTGTTGTACATCGCTCTGATGGAAGCGGAAGTACATTTATCTTCTCAGATTATCTGTGCAAAGTTAGTGAAGATTGGAAAGATATTGTCGGAAGAGGAAAATCACTTGAATGGCCTGTTGGTCTTGGAGCAAAAGGAAATGCAGGAGTTGCCGGATTGATACAAACAACACCGGGAGCTATTGGTTATGTTGAGTTAATTTATGCAACAAGTAATGATATGCCTACAGCTCATATTCGAAACAAAAGAGGGAATTTTATTGAACCTAGCATATCCTCGGTAAGTGCAGCTGCAAATATTGATTTGCCTGAAGACACGAGAGTGTCTCTAACGGACACAGAAGCTGAAAATGGATATCCTATTAGTGGTTTTTCCTGGATAATTCTTTATAAAGAACAGAATTATAAAAATAGAGATAAATTCAGAGCAGAGCAGCTTGTAAATTTGCTTTGGTGGACAATACACGAGGGTCAGATTCACAATGAACCTTTGCACTATGCCCCTTTACCAGAAGAAGCTGTATTAAAAGCTGAGATTTTACTGAAGTCGATTCTTTTTAACGGAGCTCCATTAATATAAACAAAAGCCGGTGTTTTGGGGGAGGCAGCATACCTTCCTCGCTTTCCTCCTCCCCCAGGCACAGAGAAAACTTTGGTATGAATGGAGATAAGTTATTCAACATTGTAATTTTTTGTTCAGGAATTGTAATAGTTTCTATTATTTTTGGTATTTTTGTTTCTCTATTTATTAACTCCCTGCCCGCTATAAAAACTCTTGGATTTAGTTTTTTTTACAGGACAAGGTGGAATCCGGTTATAGGGGATCTTGGTGCCCTTCCTTTTTTAATTGGAACATTAATTACTTCATTTCTTGCTCTTTTAATATCAACACCGTTCTCTCTTTCGGTAGCGATTTTCCTGAGCGAGTATTTTCAAAAAGGTTTTTTCTCTTCTTTTTTAAGATCAATGGTTGAGTTGCTGGCAGGGGTTCCATCGGTTATATATGGTTTCTGGGGAATCTTTGTACTTGTTCCTATAATAAGAGGGATACAGATGAAAATTAACATTCCTCCTTATGGAGTTGGTATATTCACTGCATCATTTCTCCTGTCTATAATGATAATTCCTTTTTCAGCTTCAATAACGCGAGAGGTGATGAGGTTAGTTCCAAAGGATTTAAAAGAAGCAGGATACTCTCTTGGAGCAACAAAATTTGAAGTAATTAAAAAGATTGTTTTACCTTATTCTTTATCGGGAATTACTGCAGGACAATTTCTTGCACTGGGAAGAGCTTTGGGGGAAACGATGGCGGTTACGATGGTTATTGGCAATGCGAATATAATCCCTAAATCAATTTTTTCACCTGCAAATACAATGGCAAGTTTGATAGCTAACGAATTTTCTGAAGCTGTCGACGATGTTTATCTTTCTTCTTTAATTGAACTGGGTTTGCTACTAATAATAGTTTCTGCTTTGATAAATATTATAGGGAAATTCATAATAAAAAGAATGAGTAAAGTATAATGCTTTCAAATGTTTTCCGGATAATTATAGAAACAATGCAGGGGAATAATAATATAAAAAAGAGAAATATCTACAATTATATTTTTAAATTTTTTGTAATTGTATTTTCAATTGTTTCAATTCTTCCTCTTTTTTTTATTTTATTTTATATTGTAAAAAATGGAATTAAAGCTATTAATTGGGAGTTTTTAATTAATTTACCTAAACCTGTTGGTGAAACTGGTGGGGGAATATCAAATGCTATAGTAGGAACTTTTATTTTAATAATATTATCTTCTCTTCTTTCAATACCACTTGGAATATTCTCAGGGATTTATCTGTCGGAAAACAAAAATTCTAAATTATCATATATCATAAGATTATCTGTTGAAGTTCTTCATAGTATTCCTTCGATTGTTATGGGCATTATAGCATATATATGGATTGTTAAACCCATGGGAATTTTTTCAGCGTTTTCAGGATCAATTGCCCTTGGATTAATGATGTTGCCTGTAATTATTAAATCAACAGAAGAGACTATGGGACTTGTTCCTCATTCTTTAAAGGAAGCTTCTCTGTCACTTGGAGTACCATACTATAAAACCATATTAAAAGTAATTCTTCCTTCAAGCGTGAGTGGCATTTTAACGGGTATTCTTTTGGGAATTGCAAGAATATCAGGGGAAACAGCTCCTCTTCTTTTTACCTCTTTTGGTAATCCTTTTATGAACACAAATATTTTAAAACCTATGAATTCTCTTTCTCTTCTGATTTTTAATTATTCTACAAGTCCGTATAAAGACTGGCAGAGTATTGCATGGGGAGCTTCTATGATTTTAATATTATTTGTATTGATGATAAATTTAATAGCAAATGGAGTTTCACGAAGATGGAAAGTTCAGTTCTGAAAATAATAAATTTTTCTCTGTATTATGGAGATACAAAAGCTTTAAACAACATAAACCTGGACATACCAAAAAATAAAGTTACATCGATCATGGGTCCTTCCGGATGCGGCAAAACCACATTAATACGATCAATAAACAGAATGCATGAACTGACAGAGAATACAAGACATGAAGGGGAGATAATATTACAGAACAAGGAAATTCATTCGATTTCACCTATTTTGTTGAGGAGAAAAGTTGGAATGGTTTTTCAAAGACCTAATCCTTTTCCGACAATGACAATATATGATAATGTTATCGCAGGATACAAACTAAATGGAATTAAGCTTAAAAGAATAGAAAGAGACAGTATTGTTGAAGAAACATTAATAAAAGCTGCATTATGGGAAGAAGTAAAAAACGACCTTTATAAAAAAGGAACTTTTCTTTCAGGCGGACAGCAACAGAGACTTTGTATTGCAAGGGCACTTGCGATGAAACCTGAGATTTTGCTTCTTGACGAACCAACTTCAGCACTGGACCCTAAAGCGACAGCAAAAATTGAAAAACTTATAGAAGAATTAAAGACTTATGTAACATTAATTCTTGTTACACATAATATTGCCCAGGCAGCAAGGGTAGCTGATTTTACAGCATTTTTATATCTTGGTGATCTAATTGAATTTGATTTGACAGAAAAAATGTTCACCGCACCATCTAATAAAAAGACTGAAGAATATTTAACAGGAAAATTTGGATAGGGAGAGCAAATGATCCATGAGAAAATAATTAATTTAAAAGGGGAAATTGTCGCTTTTGCTTCGCATGTACAACAGATGATAGAAAGATGTATAAAAGGACTAATTGAGAATGATGTTAATCTCCTCAACCAGGTCATTGAAGAAGAAGAAATAAAAGCTAATATGAAGGAAATTGAAATAGATGAAATGTGTATGACCATTATAGCACAATACAGCCCTAAAGCTTATGACTTAAGAGTTGTTATGATGATTCTGAAAATGAACAACGATCTTGAAAGAATGGCAGATCATTCTGTAAATATTGCTGAAAGTTCTCTTTGTCTTATAAATAGATATGAAATTAGTAGAAGTAAAACTATGATTATTTCTGTCATGGAAAAGGAAGTTGTAAGAATGTTGAATGATTCTCTTACAGCTTTGATAAATGAAGAAAAGAATATTGCAAAAGAAGTATGTAGAAGTGATGACATAGTGGACAATTTGTTAAAGAATATTATAGAAGAACTGGTGAGAAAGATGATAGAAAACCCGGAATACATTAAATCTTCAATAGAGCTCCTAAACATTGCATATAATCTTGAAAGAATAGCAGATCTCTCTACAAACATAGCAGAAGATGTAATTTACATGATTAATGGAAAAGTTATCAAGCACAATATTTAAATATAATATAGAGATTATTAACTATTGTTATTAAGTAATATTAAGAAAAAACGAGGAAATAAAGGTTATAAAAACACTTGATTATATAATTTCTATTATTTATGCAATAATAGTCAGTATTTTTATTATTACTCTGTCGTTATTCGCTGTGGATTTGAAAAAATATAGAATTGTCTTTATAACAATATTTAGCGTGATTACATTGATCCTTGTGTGTATTGATATAGTCTTTTCTTTGTTGTCCTGAGAATTTCACTCTTAAATCTCTTTTTATAAACACATCTTTATTATTTAATAGAAAATGTGAATAAAAAAGATGCTTAGAAGCTTACTTATTTCCGTATAATATAAGAGAATTTTGAATAATGGTTCTATATGTATTTGTATGGAGAACATTTAAAATAATTTAAATATTTGTTAAATACAAACTCCCCACTTAAAACAAATTTTCTACTCTTTTTTTAAATTTTAACTTTTTCTCCTTATCAGGCATAGCCCTGTAAATAAACTTATTAAATTCCTGTAGCCAGATCAGCTTATTCTTAGGATAAAATTGAAGATTACTTTCAATTTTCTCTCTGTGGGTCTGCCAGGTGAAGTTCAGCTCATTTTTCAGCATTTTTTATCTTTTGAACAAATTGAGCTAATTGTACAGCCCGGTTAGTTGCAGTATTAAGATCATCGGGAATATTTTCATCCATACCTGAAACTGCTATAATAGGCAAGCAATGAAAAATCTAATTCATTGTCAGCATAGAAAATCAGATCATTTTCATTATCAGATTGATTACTATAGTTTGTGAAAAAATCAATGTAGGTACTATTTGTAAGAACTTTATATGGCATGTTTTTACCAAGATGATATACCATCTAACCATTGAGAAATTCTATAGTCGCATATGATCCGATGCTGTCACAGACAAGATAATGTATTGTCACCAAGCCGGTATCTATCCTGATTTCATCATTACTATTGATAATCTCTTCAACGGAACTGAAATTATCAAGCTGTTATTGTACCCATCCCCGGACAGTTTTTTCCATATCACTCTTGTTGATAATGATTAAACCTTCCTTAACCATCCAGGCATAATTTCTTCCAAATATAATATCTTCACTTCCGATAAGACAGAAAGTTGAACAAGTTTGTAAAAAGTTGGAAATTGCTAATATAATGAATATAAAAAATAAAATTGATTTATTATTCATCGAAACACCTCCATCTAATTTATTTTTTAAGATTTTGGTAAAATATTTCAAACCAATTTTTAAGAAAAGCATAATGATCGAGACCATATTGTAAAGTTTTGCTTTCGAAATAATTTATTTGTGTATTTTTTAAAAAGATCTCAAGCTCCTGTAATTCATGATGTTCTTTTCTTAGTAAATCAAGATAGTCTTTAATAATAATTTTTCTTTTATCGGTTGATATATACGAGAAGAAAAAAATTTTAAGTAAAATTATATGACTTTTCAATGTTGGAGTGTACATCCAATCTAAAAAATATTCCTTTCCTTCAGGTGTAATTGAATATACTTTTTTTAATTTTCCTGATTCGATTTTTTGATCAAGATTAATATAACATTTATTTTCAAGTTTTTTAAAAGCAGGATAGATACTTCCAAGGCTTGTATTAAAAATGAAGTGTGTACTTTTTTCCATAATTTTTTTTATCTCATATCCGGTTTTTTTCCCACTCATCAGAAAACCCAATAGTATTTTATCCTGTATAAATCCTCCTTGATATATAACCATTTGATACGTATCAAAATAATAACAAACAATTAAATTAATTTTGTCAATATATTTATCGATAAAAATTTATAAAGATAAATAAGATTTAAGATATTAAATATTATATTAAGTGAAGTGGGTTATTTCCTAACGAATGTTTTCATATAAAAATAACAAGTCATTAAGAAAATAAAGACAATAAAATCCATGTTTAAAGTGTAGTTCATCTTAACTTTTAGGGGACAGGATCCTCCGGGTATAATAGAGTCTTGAGAAATAATCAGATAAGAGATTACTGTATTGCAAACAACAAGGTTCTATTTGATTTTGCCGATCTTGATAGCTAATGGTATAATGGTACGACATGGGAGCACGCAACCTATGATTATGGAGGGACAGACATTCCTGTTGAACATTCTAACTTCAATGGAAGTTAGGCAGGGCATAGAACTTATTAAAATAAATAATATTACACCTAATCCTTTTTCCAATTTTGCAGAAATATATTTATCTATTGTTGAAGATAGTCAGCATGAAATAGAAAATTACAATATTGCAGGGCAGTAAATAAAGAATATTTTTAGCGGTTTGCTTAAGAAGAGGAATACAATTTTTATTGGATTGGAAATAACGAGAGAGGACAAATGTTAAATTCTGGGGTTTACTTCCTCAATATCACTTCCACGGGAAAGATAGAGGTCATTTGCCCTCTGATATTAATTAAATAGTGAATGTGATCGTTTAGAGCAAGTGATTATTAAGAAAAAAGCAGATAGTATATCTTTTTTTGTAGTAGATAAGAAAATCAAAATAGAAAGTAATTTAATCTATTTTTATTTGAAATTATTAAGGAATTTATTGTTAAAAATTTTCCATTAAAAGTAATTGGAACAGCTTCACCATCGAGTATATATGTTGGGTTTCCTCCTTTTAGGGCATGAATATGAAGGTGAGGTTCATATGAATTGCCCGAATTACCTACCAAACCAAGAGGTTGCCCTGTAAAAACATTGTCTCCGGTTTGTACAAAAACTTTATTCTTTTTAAAATGAACAAGACAAATTTTAATATTATCTTTTAACAAAATAATATAATTTCCAGAGGTGTATTGATTGTTAACGGTATAAACTGCATTATCATGGATACTATCTGATGTTTTAACAATAATTCCGTCACATGGACTGTAAACTGTATCGTTGAAAATAAAATAATCTGAAGGTTTAGTTGATAAAATATTTATGGATCTGCATCCACTTTTTCCTAATTTTACAAAATCAAGTGCATAAGAAAGTCCTTTTTGTTGTCTGTGAAATATATTTGATATATAGCTGTTTCCTCCTTGAATTGTACAATAAAAACCATTTTTAAGGGGAAAAGCTAAATTTATAGAAGGAGATGTTATAAAAAAACTTTTAAAAATAGTTATGATGAAAAAAAGAAAAAATATAATTAAAACAAATTTAATGAAGTATTTTATAATATCTTTTTTGAGTAAAGAAAAGTAAAGAGAATATTTTTTAGTATTTATTATCATAAAAATTAAAAGTATAAAAATTAATATGACA